>DAOVDO010000007.1 GCA_030669525.1 Dehalococcoidia bacterium
ATCTTCCTCCAGGGTGATTCTCTCTCCTTCTGGCATGTAATCCAATACATCTTTAATGGCGGTTAATAGTTCAGCAACCTGCCCCCTTTCGCTCTCGATAGCTTCTCGGTCTATGGCTTTTAGCTCCTCACTTTTCTCAACATGAAGCACACCAGCTCTATGCAGAGTTTTCAGGGTTTCATCAGAGCAATCCCTGGTGGTCATTACCCTTACTTTGACCATAGGGTCAGGTGTATTGAGGATCAGTGGCATCATGAGGATTTTGCTCCGGTGACGATGTTTACTATACGCTCCTCAACCGCTGCTACTTTCTTTCCAGCATTGGTTTCAAGCTGGGAAGCTTTATTATTAGCGTCCTTAATCTTCCTAGCAGCTTCTGCCTTAGCGTTCTGTATGATTTCCTGGCACTTAGCTTCGGTTTCATCCATTGGTAACTGGGAGGAGAGAATTTCCTTTGCCTCCTCCCTGGCTTTAAGGAGGATATCGTTAGCCCTGGTTCTGGCTTCCTCTAGTATCTTTTCAGCTTCGCTCTCGATATCTGCTACACTCTTGGAAATTCCCTTTGTTTGCATAACACACCTCTTTAATGATTCCTGTGGCTATTGTTAGCTTGTTTGCGAGAAGATGTTGTTGAAGGTAAATGAATAAGCATTTCAGTCGGGTTAAGCATTATGGCAAAATAGTATATCATTGTCAAACGTAATATAAAATATAAACCGCAGGTTTTGGTCGTGTTTGCTACTGGGCTGAAATACTTTATAATTCGATGATAATGAAAGTAAACAGTTTACATGAATGGGATGTAAGTCTTGCTCAAGCGAGGGAGATACAATTGAGTCTGGCAGGGAAAGTGGCGACCACGAGTGATGAGGATATTAGTCCGCATCTTGTTGCCGGTGTTGATGTATCCTTTCCCAGACTTGAGGGTATAGCTCGAGGGGCAGTGGTGGTGCTTGGCTACCCTGGACTTAATATAGTAGAAATTGAGACGGCTGAAGCTAAACCAGCCATTCCCTATATCTCCGGGCTGTTATCATTTCGGGAATGCCCTGTAATTCTGGCTGCTTGTGATAAGTTGTGTAACACTCCTGACCTTGTTCTGGTTGATGGCCAGGGAATCGCGCATCCCAGGCGACTGGGGCTTGCCTCCCATTTAGGGCTGTTTCTTGATGTACCCACCATAGGCTGTGCTAAATCTATACTTTGTGGCAGACATGAGGTTGTGGGAGAAGAGGTTGGCTCTCATGCTGACTTGGTTGATGTTGATAAAGGAGAGACTATTGGAGTAGCATTAAGAACCAAGATTGGAACAAAGCCGATATATGTTTCCATAGGTCATCAGATTGACCTTATATCGGCTTTATACTGGGTGATGAAATGCTGTAATGGCTATCGTCTTCCTGAGCCAACTCGTCTGGCTCACCTTGCTGCTGGTGGCAACCTGGTTCTCAAGCCAGGTTGCTGAGGCAAATTATTTAGTTGGTAGGAGGAGTATAGATGCAAGAGGAAAAAGAAAACCTGGAATCCTTACGCCGCCGAGTCTCAGATATAATGGTGCATCTTTGACATTCCTGGTGTAGAAAGGGAAATTGCAGAGTTAGAGATGGAATCAGCCAATTCCGATTTCTGGCAGGACCCGATTAAAGCTGGAACTGTTATGCGTCAGCTCAGTGGCAAGAAAGACCTGGTTGATGTTTGGCGCAGGCTGGAGAAGGAAGTTAGCGACCTTTATGATGTGGCCATTCTAGCCCTGAAGGAGGATGACGATTCTCTCAGGGCAGAAATACAGAGAGAATCAAAGGAACTGGCCTCCCAATTTGACAGGCTGGAGAATCGGCTTGTTCTTGGTGGGGATTATGATGCCAGGAATGCCATGCTTGCCCTTCATGCTGGTGCAGGTGGCACAGAATCACAGGACTGGGTAAATATGTTGCTCAGGATGTACCTGCGTTGGGCGGAGAGGCACAATTATCAAGCCGAAGTGCTGGATGTCTCTCCTGGCGATGAAGCTGGAATAAAAAGTGCCACCGTGGAAATCAAGGGGGATTATGCTTATGGCTATCTTAGAGGCGAGCATGGAGTTCACAGGTTAGTTCGGCTTTCTCCTTTTGATGCTGACCATGCCCGGCATACCTCTTTTGCGCTGGTGGAAGTTCTCCCTGAAGCCAGGGAGGCTGTGGATGTTCAAATCAGCCCGGAGGACTTAAAAATAGATACTTTCAGGTCCAGTGGTCCTGGTGGCCAGCATATGCAGAAGACGAGCAGTGCTGTAAGGGTAACTCACTTGCCGACGGGCTTGATAGCTATCTGCCAGGGTGAAAGGTCGCAGTATCAGAATAAAGAAACTGCCTTGAAGATCCTGTATGCTCGCCTTCTTGAACTGGAGCGCAACAAAAAAGAGAAGGAAAAAGCAAAACTTAAAGGTAAGCGAATTGAGGCTGAGTGGGGGAGTCAAATCAGAAGCTATGTCCTTCATCCATATAAAATGGTAAAGGACCACCGTACTGGCTATGAGGTTAGCAATGCCGAGGCTGTTCTGGATGGGGATCTGGATGGGTTTGTCACTGCCTATCTTCGTTCTAAAGTGGGTGAGGAGAGATGATTAAACGTATTCTCCTGATGGCTTTAATACCACTGTTATTGTTGACTTCCTCTCCTGTTAGTGCTGACGATGGCATCACAGTTCTTGATAGCAGCGTAGAGGTACAATTTCCCATTGCGCTTGTTTTTAACCTTGAAGTTGAGAGCGATGCTGATATTGTTGATGTGCGTCTTCATTATGAGGTGGACAGAATGAACTATACCAAGGTCATTAGCGAGGGTTGGCCTGACTTTGCTCCAGCAAGCAGTGTAGAAACCAGCTGGACATGGGATATGAGGAAATCGAGTTTGCCTCCCGGGGCGGCTATAACATACTGGTGGACGGTTAAGGATGCTGAAGGAAGAGAAGGCAGAACTGTTCCAGGCACAGTGCAGTTCGATGACCTCCGCTATCGCTGGCAGAGCTTAACCGAGGGTGAGCTAACTGTTTTCTGGTACGAAGAAGATGAGACTTTCGCTCAGGAATTAATGGATGCTTGTCAGCAAGGGCTTATCAGGCTGACCGGGTCCGTTGGCGCGTATGATGAGAGGCCTATTAGAATATATGTCTATGCTTCAGCCAGCGATTTGCAGGGGGCTATGATTTTTCCTCAGGAGTGGACGGGTGGTGTGGCCTTCACCGAATTTGGCATTATCGCCATTGGTATTTCCTCTGATAATATTGATTGGGGAAAGGAAGCGTTAGTTCACGAGTTAACGCATTTAGTTGTACACCAGGCAACTTTCAGCCCCTATGGTAGGCTACCCACCTGGCTTGATGAAGGACTGGCCATGTGTAACCAGGGTGAGCTTGCCCCTTATTTGCGAACCCGGCTGGAGGAGGCCGTTTCAGAGAATAGGCTTATTTCGGTGCGCAGCCTGTGCAGCCCCTTTTCTGCTGAACCGGAAAAAGCTTACCTTTCTTACGCTGAGAGCTATAGCATGGTAGAATTCCTCCTGGCTAATTATGGCCAGGATAAGATGCTCAAGTTATTGACCCTCTTCAGGGATGGCAGTACCTATGATGAAGCCTTAACAGAGGTTTATGGTTTTGATATTGACGGGTTTGATGCTATCTGGAGAGAGATGCTGGCATTACCCGCCACTGTCTTTGTATGTAAAGGGGAGCAGCCTCATCCTGCCTTGTTTGCCGTGCTGCATTCAATAGCTACACTGCTGAAGCTTCCGGGCACGCTGCACTGGGAAGAGTGGCAGTGGGGACGGTTGTGTAGCAGTGCCATGAACTGGTTCTAAAATGAAAAGAATCCGGGAATTTATAGTATTACCCTTACTTGTTTGTGCTTTATTGCTGCTGCCTCTGGCTGGCTGCCAACCATGGGAATGGGTACGCCCTGCCCAGGGTGTTCTTAATCTGTTGGGCGCTGACCCTGTAACGCTTGACCCGGCGATTTCCAGCGAAATGACCTCCCATAGCTATATTACGCAGATCTTCAGTGGGCTTGTCCGTCTTGATGATGAGCTGGAGGTAACTCCTGATATTACCGAAAGGTGGCAGAGGAGCCAGGATGGAAGAACATATACTTTCTATCTTCGCCGTGGGGTGGAATTTCATGGCGGAAGGGAAGTCACGGCTGGAGATTTCAAATATTCCTGGGAGCGTGCCTGTAATCCTGAGACTGGCTCTCAAACGGCAGCTACCTACCTGGGAGACATCGTTGGCGCCAGAGACATGTTATCTGGCAAAGCCAGTGAAATTTCGGGCATCAGGGTTCTCGATGATTATACTCTTGAAGTTACCATTGATGCTCCGAAAGCCTATTTCCTGTGCAAGCTGACTTATCCCACTGCCTTTGTGGTTGACGAGGATGATGTTGAATCCGGTAAAGACTGGTGGCATAAGCCGAATGGGACGGGTACCTTTGAGCTAAAGGAGTGGAAGCAAGGTCAGAGCTTGATTTTAGAGCGAAATGAATCTTATTACGGTGAGCCGGCTAAGGTAAAGCAGGTCATTTTTCATCTTCTGGCTGGTATGCCCATGGCGATGTATGAGAAAGGAGAAATTGATGTCACACCTGTTTACCAGGGTAATATCGACCTGGTGCAGGATAAAGCTAATCCATTTTACCAGGAGCTTTCCATAACTCCTGAACTCAGCCTTTACTATATCGGCTTTAATACTGAGAGACCTCCTTTCGACGATGTAAATGTCCGCCGTGCTTTCTGTTACGCCGTGGACAAGGAGCGAATTGTCAGGTTGATATTGAGGGACATGGAGGTTAATGCTGATGGCATTCTGCCTCCAGGTATGCCGGGCTATAATGAAGACCTTAAAGGCATTGACTATGATGTGGAGAAGGCAACAGAGTTTATGGCCGCATCCCGATATGGCGATGCTGCCAACTTGCCGCCCGTTACCATCACTGTCTCGGGTTACGGGAATCGCATTTCAGATAGCTTGGGGGCTATCATTGAACAGTGGCGGGAAAACCTGGGAGTGGAGGTATCGGTGAGACAACTGGAGCCAGAGGATTTTCTGTATCATTTAAAACAGGAGAAGGATGATATGTTTATGCTGGGTTGGGTGGCTGATTACCCCGACCCGCATAATTTCCTGGATAACCTGTTTTATACCGGAAGCGAGAACAATGTCTTCGGTTACAGCAACCATGAGCTGGATATACTGCTGGATGAAGCTGCTGTTGAACAGGACAGTGCCACCCGGCTATCCCTGTATCGGCAGGCTGAGCAGAGGATAGTTGACGAAGCTCCTTGCCTGCCTTTGTGGTTTGGCAGGAACTATATCCTGGTGAAGCCCAGTGTTGAGGGTTATGAGCTTAATCCTTTGGGCTTGCCAGACCTGAGCAAAGTTATTATGGATAGCGGTTAATCCGCCTGGAGGTTCAGTTTGCAGGGAGCTTCTGCCAGAGTTCAGTTATCCTGGTTTCAAGCTGATTCAAATCGCCGTCATTGTAGATTAACTCGTCGGCACGGTTCATCTTCTCTTCAGACGGCACCTGTGACCTGAGTCGAGCCAGAGTCCGGGACTTGCTGTCTCCTTTATGCTCCGTGAGTCTTTGAATCACAATATCCTCTGAAGCTACTACCAGCCAGACGGTGTCGACCAGGTTTACCCATCCTGCTTCGATTAGCAGTATGGCTTCCAGCGCGATGGCTGTTACTCCCTGGCGGCGGTAATTCCCGATTCTTTCCTGCAGCATGCGGTATGCTTCAGGGTGCACTATCTGGTTGAGCCTGGCCAGTGCAGCGGGGTTTGAGAAGACCAGATGTCCCAGTTTCTCACGGTCAATTTCGGCATCTGGTTTAAGTATGTGTTTGCCAAAAGCGGTTACTATTTGCTGCCATGTTTGGCTGTTTGGCCTGTAAGCCTCGTGTGCCAGTTGGTCGGCGTCAATTGTGGTGGCACCCAGATTGGTCAGAATCCTGCACACCGTGCTTTTACCACTGCCTATATTGCCGGTTACGCCGATGATAATCATTTCCACTGCATTATAATATGCTGGGTAATATAATTTCTATGGCGGAATTCATTTACATATTAGCTTATATTGGGGTAATCCATGATGGTATAATAGCAAGTGATGGAAAGGGAAGCGATACTCTATGAGAAGCTCCCCGGTAGCAGGGTGCGCTGCAACGTCTGCCAGTGGCGTTGTGTTATTAACCCTGGCAAGGTGGGCGTCTGCCGCATGCGTATTAATCGGGATGGCACCTTATATACCATGAATTATGGGGAGGTATCCTCGGTAGCAGCGGACCCCATTGAAAAGAAACCTCTATTTCACTTTTTTCCCGGCACCAATGCTTTTTCCCTGGGTGGCTGGGGTTGCAATTTTCACTGTAAGGATTGCCAGAACTGGCAAATCTCCTGTGTTGACCTTCCTGATGATTCTATGCAGTTGTCTCCTGAGGGGGGAGTGGAACTGGCCGGGCGACAGCACTGTGCTGGCATTGCCTGGACCTATAATGAGCCTACCGTGTGGTTGGAATACACACTGGATTCAGCCAGGCTGGCCAAGCAAAATGGTTTATATACCGTTTACGTTACCAATGGTTATATTACCCCTGAGGCATTGGATACTATAGGTCCTTATCTTGATGCCTGGAGGGTTGATGTCAAAGGCTTCAACGACGGAGTTTACCGACAGCTGGCCAGGCTGCCTCACTGGAGAGGTATACTGGATATGGCTGTGCGGGCCAAAGAAAAGTGGGACATGCATGTTGAGGTGGTGACCAATGTCGTTCCCACAATGAACGATGATGATGAGCAACTCAACGGCATTGCTGCCTGGATTCGAGATAACCTGGGTGAGCTTACTCCCTGGCATGTAACTCGCTTTTATCCCATGCATGACCTGGATTATCTACCACCTACTCCTGTATCTACTCTGGAGAAAGCCTATAAAATTGGTAAAGATAGCGGGCTAAAGTTTGTTTATCTGGGCAATATTCCAGGGCACGAATATGAAAATACTGTTTGCTATTCTTGTGGCCAGCTGAATGTCCGCCGGGTTGGTTATGATACCCGGGTAGTAGGACTGAATGGGTCGAAGTGTCAGTTTTGTGGTGTTGAGCTTAATTTCAGGGCAATGCTAAAATAAATGATGGGAGAACCTCGCCCTGCCGTGGCATTGTTACCACCCTTGCCTGGTGTGGGGGAGAGGAGGTTATTTATGACAGAGGAACTTCACCCCATAGTGAAACTGGCTAAGGAAACAATAGAAAGCTATATTCGCCTGGGTAAAACACCTCAACCAGAGGAGCTTACCTCCGAGATGAAAGAACGTGCGGGGGTTTTTGTTTCCATCCACAAGCATGGCAAGTTAAGAGGCTGTCTCGGCACCTTTGAACCTGCCAGGGAGAATGTGGCCGGGGAGATTATTGCCAATGCCATTAGCTCCGCTACCAGAGACCCTCGATTCCCACCCGTGGAAGCCTCCGAGTTAGATGGTTTAGAATATAATGTGGATATTTTGACTGAACCTGAGCCGGTCAGTGACCTGAATCAGCTCGACCCCAGGAAATACGGAGTGATTGTGGAGAGTGGGTACAGGCGCGGGCTGTTATTGCCCGACCTGGAAGGTGTAGGCAGCGTTGAGGAGCAAATTGCTATCTGTCGTCTTAAGGCAGGCATAGCGGCTAATGAACCAGTTGGTCTCTATCGGTTTGAGGTAAGAAGATTCAAGTAGCTGGTTGTGATGGGAATGTGCAAAGTAGAAAAAAAGGAAGCCCTCGTCACCACATGCAATTTAAAGGGAGGCCCACACCACCATTCCCCTTATTTGGCAAGGGACGCGAGGTAAAGGAGGTATATTTTGGCTAAGTTTTTATTAACCCCCAGGGACACCAAGTTTTATGACCTGTTTGAGCAGGATACTGACAATCTGGTTGTTGCTGCGGAGAAGCTGGTTGACTTCTTTGAGAATTATGAGGATGTTGAGGCCAAGGCGAAGGAGATGAAGGGTCTGGAGACCCAGGGTGATACTATAACTCACCAGATAGTGCAGCGTCTACACAGGACTTTTGTGACTCCAATAGACAGGGAGGATATTGCACTGCTTGCCCACAGTCTGGATGACATAATGGATTTCATTGAGGCAGCAGCCAGGACAGCGTTTCTTTACCACGTTGGGCAACCGACGGAGAGGGCGCGGGAACTGGCCCGGATTGTGCTGAGGATGAACTACAAGCTGAAAGAGGTACTGCCTCGCTTGAGACACCGCGACCAGTTTGAGCAAATTTTGACGGAATGTGTGGAGATTAACAGTCTGGAAAACGAGGCTGATGATGTGCATCATGATGCTATGGCCGAGCTGTTTGATGGTAGCGGGGATGCCTGCGAGATAATCAAATGGCGTGAGATCTACCAGCATCTGGAGGATGCTACTGACTGTGGTGAGGATGTGGCCAATATCCTGGAGGGTATAGTGTTAAAGAATGCCTGAACCGCTGGCGCTGTTAATAGTGGTAATCGTAGCTGCCATTGGCTTCGGTATCGCCAACGGTTTTAATGATGCCGCTAATGCTATCGCCACGGTGATTGGCACCCGTACTCTTTCCCCCAGGGCTGCTGTAATCATGGCAGCCATTTGTGAGTTCATTGGTGCCGCCACGGGCACCGCGGTGGCTATAACCATCGGCAAGGGGATTGTTAGTGCTCAATTTCTGGACATGAGCGTTGTGCTTGCCGGAGTTGGTGCGATTATCATCTGGGCGGTGCTGGCAACACGGTATGGCATGCCCATTAGTTTGACCCATGGATTGGTGGCGGGGTTGGTGGGGGCTGGCATCGCCACCAGCGGTACACAGGCTATCGTTTGGAAGGTTTTGGTGACGGTGATTTCCGCCGTTGGTATTGCACCTCTGCTGGGCCTTGCCAGTGGTTTTCTGGTGATGGTGGCTATATTGTGGATTTTTCGTGGGACTGCGCCCGGGAAAGTACAGAATATTTTCAGGCGTATGCAAATCCTTTCGGCAGCCTTCCTGGCTTACAGTCACGGTAAAAACGATGGGCAGATGCCTATTGGCTTAATAGCTATGGCTTTGATGGTGTATAGTGGAACTGGCGAGTTTCACATTCCATTCTGGGCTGTCATCGTTTCGGCAGCCTCGATAAGCATTGGTACCGCAATGGGAGGGCAGCGAGTTATCAAGACTGTGGGATTGCAGATGACCACACTGCGTCCTGCCCAGGGATTTGCCGCCAACGTGTCGTCGGCTGCTATTATTGAGATTGCATCACGTTTGGGTATTCCGGTGAGCACCACGCATTGCGCCAGCACAGCGATTATGGGGGTGGGTGCTACCAGACGTCTTTCGGCGGTGAGGTGGGGGATAGCCAGAAATATCGTGCTGACCTGGATTTTAACTTTCCCTGCCTGTGGTATACTCGGCTGGATTATCGCTACTATCCTGAAGCTTGCCCTGTAGGTTGGGGATGAACACCATCGCTTCTGCTACACCACTAACTATATCAATGCTTCTGTTATGTGAGATTTACCTCATTTTAATAGGTGACCCACATGTATCACGGCTCAGCCAGCCTACTTGAGGTCACCTCTTGCCTTAGCCATGTTATGGTAATTGACATTTGAGCCGTAAGCCAGTGAAGCGGCGGCTAGATTTTTAGTGGCATGCAGTGTCTTGGCAAACTTGTGCCGAATAGACCAATGAGAGTAAACACGACGAGTGCCTTCCCGCGTTATAGCTAAAAACTGTTGTGGTGTCATCAATGCCGGTCTGTAGACAACGTTCATCAGGTCATAGAGCTCCCAATCAGCCGGGAAGTTGGTATAGAGCAACCGTCCCTCATCCCGTATCCGGTTAAACAGCCGCGTCCCTGGCAACGGTGTCAAGTAGCTCAACTGTACCGCATCAACCCCGCTGTGCAGTATATAGTCAGTACGGCGGCGCAGCCTCTCTGTCGTATCGCTATCCATTCCATAGATAAAGGCACCCAGTACGGCAATGCCATGGCGATTGATGCGCTTGAAGACTTCTCTGTAGCCATCCTTCCCTTTCTTCAGGTTCAATTTCTTGCCTATCTCCTTAAGTGCATCATTGTCCTCTGCTTCCACACCAAGGAAAACCATGAGGCAGCCGCTTCTGGCAGCGTACTTTAGCACTTCCTCGTTGTCGGCGAAGTTTAGTGATGCCTGGCACCACCAATCTTTTTTAATTCCACGTTCGATAATCCCCTTGAATAATGCGATAGCTCTTTTCTCAGCTCCTTTCCCATAGCCAATAATGTTATCGTCAATAAAGAAAACCCTTTTTTGCTGAATGGTTTCCAGTTCGTCCAGTACCTCGCCTACCGGCCGTTGGCGATAGTGGCGACCGTTAAAGGTGCTTACCGAGCAGAACTCGCAATCCATGGGACAGCCCCTGGAGGTCTGAATGGTGCCGAACACGTACTCGGGGCGAAACAGGTTGCGACGCGGCTGAACCATACCCGCCAGGTCCAGCCAGCTCCCCTGGTAGGTATGTTGCATCCCACCGCCGATAAAATCGGCGATTACCTGAGGCCAGACGCTCTCCGCTTCACCAATGACCACGGTATCCACATAGCGCAGTGCCTCTTCAGGAAGCATTGAGGCATGAATGCCACCCATCACGGTGGGGATGCCACGTTCTCTGTAGATGCCAGCAATCTCATAGGCTCGAGGAGCAGAAGCAGTGAAGGCAGTTATGCCAACAAGATCAGCTTCCTGGTAGTTGAAGGGCTCGAAATTCTCATCAACTAAGGCTACTTCCCAGCTATCAGGTGTCAGGGCAGCAAGTATTCCCAGTGCCATCGGTGGGAAACGGGAGCTAAGGTTTACAGTTAGCCCTGCGCGGTTGGGATTAACAGGATTGATTAGGAGCAATTTGCGTCTGCTCATACTATATCTCAGTCTTCAACGTCTTCACCCTAAAATTACTATATTCGTGCCACATATATGTCGCAGTTTTGCATAGCGTCTGAGTTGTGCCATTTTAGGTTCATCCAATCAACTCATTCCTGATATGCCGTATCGAAGGCTATTATGGATAGCGAACGGAGAAGTCGGTGTCTCATTCTTTATTCTATTATTCTACCATTGTATTTCTTATATTGAAAATTGAACGTACTCGTCCTCATGATCAGTGATACTCTGTTTCCTCTACTGTCTTTGCGAGGCAGCTGTGCTGCCGTGGCAATCTTATCCCGCCCCCCACCGGGATTGCCGCGCCTTCGGCTCGCAATGACAAAGTAAGGTAGGCTCGCAATGACAAAGTAAGGTAGGCTTGAAATGACAAAACAGGGTAGGCTCGCAATGACAAAGTGAGGTAGGCTCGCAGCGACAAAATCGGATTGTCATTATAGAACACCTGTACTAATATTTAACTTCCTGGACATGTAATGAGGGAGTTTGAATGAAGTTATTACAGGTGGCTCTGGAAAAACAGGATTACAATCTGGCGGCTTATATACTGGTCTATGGACTGATAAAGACACAGGTGGCTCTGTCCTGTGAAGGGAAGGGGTTACCCTCCTCTGCCTGTCCAGTTGAAATGGAAGCTCACATTAATGCTCCCTTCACCTGGACAGGGGGGCGAGGCAAAACTCATGGCGAAAGGCAAAGCAAAAGGCAGCGGGAAAGTTAGTCGGCGGGAATTCTACAGCCGGGTGCTGGATGAGGCGGAAAGGTTTGAGCTTGAGCAGGCTTCACAGATTGAGGGGATTGACCAGGAAATTGCTCTGCTGCGCGTTAAGTTCATGGAATTGCTGAAAAAACATCCAGATAGAATTGACCAGCACTTTGAGGCGGCAAATATTATCGCCCGCCTGGTCAAGATCAAGTATCAAATCAGCAAAGAGCAGAAGCACTCCCTCAAGGAGGCCATCACCCGGGTATTGACCGAGGTCGCCGCACCCCTGGGCGTCGGCATCGGTATGGGCGTAGGGGTTAAATTGAAATGATTTTAAGACCTTACCAGCAGGAAGTAGCCAGAGCGGTCCTGGACAGCATCCAGGGAAGCAAGGGTTTGACCTTTTCCGTGGAGATCGCCCGCCAGGGCGGTAAGAACGAGCTGTCTGCCCACCTGGAAGTCCTGCTATTAACCTTCTGCCAGCCTGGTATACCGTATAACTTCCCTCCGGGTGGCAGTATCATCAAGTGCTCACCGACCTTCAAGCCTCAGACGATTATCTCCATGCAGCGATTAAAAGAACGCCTGGACGACTTCGGCTTCAACGGAATTTATTTTACCGAGATGGGTTACATCGTCAGGCTGGCAGGGTCCAGGGCGATATTCCTGTCAGCCGATGCCTCAGCCTCCGTTGTGGGCCACACCGCCGATATACTGCTTGAGATAGACGAGTCCCAGGACGTCAGCAAGGAGAAATACAGCAAGGAGTTCCGACCCATGGGGAGCTCGACCAATGTCACCACCATTCACTATGGGACTACCTGGGACGATACCACCCTGCTGGAGGAAATCAAGCAGACCAACCTGGAGCTGGAGAAGAAGGACGGTATCAGGCGCCACTTCAGCTATGACTGG
>DAOVDO010000073.1 GCA_030669525.1 Dehalococcoidia bacterium
CGCTACTTCAGGATGCCTTGTAGACTTTACATAATATTCCCCTTAAAGTCGCTGAGCCCATCTCACGGGCGTAAGGCATTTTATTGTCGGTCAGCACATTGATGTTTGATTCTGCCCATCCATATAAAGCTGAGGCTTCCCTTTCAGGAAACCACCAACCATGTTCCAGCATAACCACCCTAGGGTCTATATCGAGTGTTAGGCTAGCTTTATGCTTGATGCTGCCCCGTTTTGTCTCAACATATACCCAGTCACCCTCTGCTATTCCCAGTTTGCTAGCCGTTTCCGTATGAATAGTAACCATTGGCTCAGGATGGCTGCCCCGCAAACTGGGTATCTGTCTGCCACCGGAATGCAGGAAAGGAGCCAACTTCTGGTTGGTAAAAATCAGAGGATACTCCTTAACCAGTTCAGGCTCGCTATAAGGTGATTCGGGAGGTTCATGGTATATAGGTAATGGATCAAATCCCCATTCTTCAAGTCGGCTTGAATATAATTCAATCTTGCCTGAAGGGGTATTAAAGCCATTCCTCTCATAGTTTCTGTATTGTTTGGTACCGGTAACTACCCCCACCTCTCGAAACTCATCCAATGTTAATCCTGCAGGTTTCAACAGAAAATCTAGGACCTGTGTATCATCTTCCCAGAAGTAATCGCCCAGCCCCAGATGCTTGGCAAGTCCCTGCCATATCTTGTAATCTGACCGGCACTCGCCTATCTGGGTAACTTTCTGTATAACACCAGCCGTAGGTGGATAATCCGATGGGTGGAGGCTGTCAATCTCTAGATATGTTGCCGCCGGCAATACTATATCCGCTAATGCAGCTGTTGGTGTCATAAAGAAATCAGATACTACCAAGAAATCCAAACTGTCTAGAGCCCTGTAGGTCTCCCGAGAATTAGAATAAGTTTGGAGCAGATTACCCCCCTGAATAAAGGCGGCATGGATGGGGTAAGGGTCAGCTTGTACTATAGCTTTCACTATGCTCTGGGGTAAAGCGTAAAAGATGATCGGTAGCATTCCTTCCTTGGCACTAATCCTGTTTGCGCGCACATCTCGTGGCAAGGCGTCCTGCTGAAGCAATTCGATGGAACCCTTGGGTACTATTCCAGGGGGTGACCATTCTATATCACCACCGGGTCTGCCAATATTACCGGTAATCGCTCTCAAGATTGAGATGGCACGGGCACTTTGAAAGTTATTTATATTATTATCAAGGCCATTTCCCCAGGCAATACAGGATGGACTATTATTAGCATAAAACCGGGCTGCTTCTCTAATCGTTTCTGCTGGCACCCAGGTTATTTCCTCAACCTTCTCAGGGGGATAGCCCTGAATATGAACTCTGAGCTTATCAAAACCCGCTGTCCAGTTCTCAACAAAATCCTTATCAAATAATCTCTCAGTTATTATCCCGTTTATCATGCCCAAGGCTAATGCCAGATCGGAACAGGGCCTTGGCTTTACCCATATATCGGCCTTTTGAGTGAATATTGTTTCGCTGGGGTCTATTACTATTAGCTTTGAGCCTTTTTCTAAAGCTTCAGTAATGCGGTTATAATGTCCAATGGCTGTTTCACGTGTGTTTAATCCCCACATTACTATACATGATGGTAGATATTCGTAATCGGGGAGTGCCATGAATCCATAGGTTATCACCGAGGCATGAAGTCTGGGCACATGGCAGATGGGAGCCATCGAAGCCACATTTGGTGTGCCGAAAACATTGGCAAACCGTGCCAGATAACTATCCTGGTAGCCCTTGGCACCCCCGCGGATAAAGACTACCGACTCAGCGCCGTATTTCTCCTTGGTACTGGTCAATTCAGATGCTACCATACTTAGTGCTTCATCCCATGAAATCTGCTGCCATTTACCTTTACCTCTTTCACCCACCCTTTTCAAGGGATATTTCAATCTATCCGGATGGTAAAGGCACTCTAAGGAAGCCATGCCTTTGACACACAGTGCTCCTCTGTTTACCGGGTTATCCGGGTCTCCCTCCACACTGATGGGTTCGCCATTCTTCAGGTGTACCAGTACACCACAGCCAACGTTACACCATTCGCAGGTTGTTTTTAGTACTCTGTCATTAATCTTTGAAAACATGTCCCATGCCTCCAATCTAAATAGTTTATTAGATAGTTGATTGTAAAAAGGCTATGCCTGTCCAGTATATCAGTGATAGGTTACATACCTTCTTCTCTCCACCGCCTACCTTGATTAACATCTTCTCTTTCTCTTATCTTAATGTCTGGAGTAAGAACTCCTTCGCTACGGTCCTGGCTGAATAATAGCGATACCATCCTATCAGCAGGTATGCTGGTTCCTATTCTGGCGTCTCATATAGACAGGTGATTGTTTACTTTGATGGCCACAGCACGCTCTTGATATAGTTAAGCCCTACACGTGCTAACTCATCATCAGCTCCGTATTCGCCGGCAGCACTGATTCCAATAGCGCCAAGACATACGGGCCTTCCTTTATAGTCTGCTTCATACTCGGGTGGGACAATAGCTAATCCGCCGGGACAGACCGAATACTCAGGGCCGTAGGTTTGCTCAGACCAGTCACGCTTAGTGATAAGCTCGTGGAAATCGGCAGTGTCCATTCTCCACATTGCAGCAGTAAATGCTTTCCTGAAGGCTTGTTGGTAATGATGGTAATTCCCCCCGTCCAATCTCGCAACACATATGGGGACACCGGCGTTATCACAAATGACCATGCAGCAATCCTGCCAGTATCTGTCAGGTTTGCTCTTGACCTCCTTTATCATAGCCTCTACCGCCCCATGTGCCTCTTCGTATCCGATAGCTAGCGAGTTGTACATTTTGAATCCTCCCTATATTTTTTTAGTTTTTACTTCCTTACTGCTGGGGATGCTATATTACAAGATTGCTATTAGAGATAGCAAGCTAACTCATAGATATGGCGTCCAGTGCAATAGGCATATTTAGCAGGCAGCTCATTCGGAGAAGTTACCTATCCCGTTTTACTTTTTGATTTTGCTTACTCTGCACAGGCTCGTCCTGTAATTTGTCCCGCCGAAACCAGATCGGCTCTGATTCCCCATGGAAGTGAGGTTGTTGATGTTGTGTTCCCAGGTACTAAACAGGTTAGGCTCTTTGCCTTCCGTTTCTGGCAGCCACCATCCGTGGGCTGCTGAGATTACTCTGGGATGGCTGGTTGGAGTAAGTTGAGCTTTAAATTTTACTCTTCCCCGCTTGTTCTCTATATAAACCCATTCGCCATCCGTAATGCCCAAATCTTTTGCTGTCTGAGGATTAATCTCTACAACAGGGTCAGGCTCAATTTCACGGAGCCAGGGAATCATGCGGTGCTCGGAGTGGAAATAGGCCGGGGAACGTCTTCCACTGGCCAGTATGAGGGGGTACTCTTTCCACAGCTCTGGAGTGGAGACTGGACTCTCGGAAGGTTCTTCGTAATAAGGCAATGGGTCAAGTCCCCATTCCTCATACCATTTAGACCAGAGTTCAACCTTGCCAGTCTTGGTATTAAACCCTGGCTTTCCATCCTTACGCAGGAGTCCTCTTTCCCATCGGAGATATGGTTTACTGGGCCCCTCAGGCGGCATCTCCCAGCTTCCCTTTCTAGCTAGTTCATCATAGCTGGTGCCACCCATTTTCAGGCGGGCATCGAGGAGTTCCTTGACAGTTTTATATGGAAGTGGTGTAGTGCTCAAACGTCTGGCCATCTCCAGGTTGATTTCCCAGTCCGATTTACATTCCCCTACCTCTACTGCTTTAACTATTACGGAAAGTGGTGACCACCATGAACGGAAGCTTTCTTTTTCCGGGAAGGTAGCAGCGGGCAAGAAGATGTCAGCCAGAGCCATGCTGGTGGGGTTCTGGAACAGGTCGACACATACTACAAAATCGAGTTTCTTCAGAGCATTGTAATGTCTCCTGGGGTCGGCAGCCTGGCCGCCCAGGATGTTTGATGTTTGTATCCAGGCAGCCTTGATGGGATATGGTTCGCCGGTCTCCATCTGTTCAATAGCCACATCGGGTTGAACCCATCCTCTGAAACCTTTGATCATGGGATAGCGTGAAGCTCCAATCCTCTTCTCACTAAGCTTCTTGACAACCTCTTCACCGTAGAGTTCGAGCAACTCATGAGTGCTGAAGGGGTAGGTGGTGACTCCATGGGAAGGGCGTGCGATAACCATGCCTCCGGGGACATCAATATTTCCGGTGATAGCCCAGAGGTGATTGATGGCCTGGGCAGCAACGGTTGCTTGCGGATTAGCATCAATAGGCTCCCCCCATTGAATGGCTGCTGGCTTGCTGGTGGCGAAAAGTCGGGCAGCATTGATGATGTCCTCTTGGGGAACCCAGGTGATTTCAGCTACCTTGTCTGGCGGGTAATCCTGAACCCTCTTCTTCAGCTCATCAAAGCCGAATGTCCACTTATCGACGAATTCCTTATCGTACAAGCCCTCATTGATGATGACGTTAAGCATACCCAGGGCAAGGGCTCCATCTGTACCGGGACGAATCTGGAGGAAAATTTCAGCCCGGCTGGCCATCCAGGTAGCCCGTGGGTCTACTACGATTAGTTTAGAACCTCTTTTCATACAGTCTATAATCCAGTGACCAAAAAAGGCATCGAAGCAGCCAGTAACAGGGTTCTGGGCCCAGATGATGATGACTTTAGGTGGTGTCCACTGGGGGTCATCGTAGCGCTTCTCCAGAAACTGAGATGCATCCAGAACACAGTAATCTCCTTGAGTAGCAAACATGGCTCCCAGCCTTGGGGTATAACAGGCGTGACCTGCTAGTCCTACCTGCACCCAGTTTGGACTACCATAGGCGTACATTAAATAGGTGATCGGCCCGCCGATATCCCTGCCTGTTCCCTGGCAGAAGATAACCGATTCAGCACCATATTTACTGCGGATATCCTTGAGCTTTTTCTCAATAATGTCATAGGCCTCCTCCCAGGAGATGCGTTCCCATTTACCTTCACCCCTCTCCCCCACTCGCTTTAAAGGATGCGTGATACGGTCGGGATGATACATATATTGTGTTAGCGCCGCGGCGCGGGGGCATATTCTGCCCTGGTTATAGGGATGCCGCTCGTCTCCTTCTATCGCCACTACTCTGCCATCCTTGATGAACAGCTTGGCACCACACCCACCGTGGCAGCCAGGACCTGCTGACCAGACTGTGGTTTGAACGGTTTTATCATTTTTGCCTTTTTGTGCCATGTAAGCCCTCCTTGGAAATTATTATTAAAGAACTATGTCTGTGATTTGGACTATGTTCTATGGAGAAATCTTTTCAGTAATCTACCGATGCATGTTCAATTTTTAACTGTAGCTGTCTTTCCTGAAGTTTGTCAAGCCATGCGGGGTATTGACAAGGGAGGATACTGGTGTTGTAATGTATCTCGAATTGAATCAGGAAAAGCGAGA
>DAOVDO010000059.1 GCA_030669525.1 Dehalococcoidia bacterium
GTCAAGAATTGCCCCTATGGTGCCATACAGTTGGTGGATGATAGACCCAATGTGCTCAAAGCCCTGTGTAAAGGCTGTGGTCTCTGCGCTGCAGACTGCACCAAGGATGCCATCACCATTGTCCATTACTCCGACGAGCAGATTCTTGCTCAGGTGGAGGCGGCACTAGAAGAGAAAGCACAGGAAAAGATTATTGCCTTTTGTTGCCATTGGTGTGCTCTAGGTGCGGTGGATATGGCTGGCGTAAGCCGACTTCAGTATCCACCTAATGTGCGCATCATAAGGGTGATGTGTTCGGCACGAGTGGCAACTAAGTTTGTGCTCCGCGCCTTTGAATTGGGTGCCGCCGGGGTATTGGTAGCCGGATGTGAGTTCCCAACTTGCCACTACATTGTAGGTAATTATAAAGCCGAAAAGCGAATGGAACGCGTCACCAAAAAGAGATTAGCCCAAAAAGGCTATGACCCAAGCAAGCTCTGGACAGCTTGGCTTTCGGCGACAGACGGACCAAAGTTTGCCGCCACCATGAGAGCAATGACAAAACAACTTAACCTAGAATGATAATTGTGGAAAAGAGTGAAGCTATATTAACTGAAAAACTTAGGGATGCGGCGGTGATTGCTGCCTGTGAACAGTGTGGCTGTTGTAGTAGTGCCTGTCCAATCACTGGCAAAGACGATTTTAATATTCGGCGTATCATAAGGCATGTCCAGCTTGATTTAGTAAACGAGATAGCTGATTCCCCCTCTCCCTGGTTTTGTGCCACCTGCGGTCGGTGTGAAGATGCCTGTCCCAACAATGTGGAGATTCTGGCCAGCATCCGCGCCCTGCGCCAGTTAGCTCCTCCGGAACGGGCCCCTGAGGGTCCCCCCTGCCAGCTTGCCTGCCCGGCAAGGATAGATATACCCGGTTATTTAAGGCTCATCGCCCAAGGAAAGGTCAATGAGGCCTATGCCCTAATTCTGGAAAGGGCACCTTTCCCTGGTATTTTGGGACGTGTTTGTACCCGTCCCTGCGAAGATGTCTGCCGGCGGGGAGAGGTAAATATGCCCATTGCTATCTGTGCCCTGAAGCGTTACGCGGCGGATAATGAAAATGGTTCACGGGGGGAAGCGTTACGAGTAAAAGATGATACCGGTCATAAGGTAGCTGTAATCGGGGCTGGCCCGGCTGGCTTGACCGCTGCCTTTTATTTGAGAAGGAAGGGGCATCAGGTTACTATTTTTGAATCGAGAGCCGAGCCAGGTGGAATGATGCGCTTTGGCATTCCAGCTTACCGTTTGCCGCAGGCGGTACTGGAAAAGGAGATAAGCCAAATCCTGGACCTGGGGATTGAGCTTAAAAAGGGACAGAAATTGGGCGAAGACTTTGATTTTAACCAGCTAAAGTCCGAAGGTTATGAGACCGTGTTCCTCGCCGTTGGTACCCAGTTAAGCAGAAAAATAGAACTGGAAGGAGCCAGCCTGGAGGATGTCCTGTGGGGTCTTGATTTTCTGTCGGGGGTAAGAGAGGGAAAGGAGATTTCGCTTAAAAACAGGGTGTTGGTAGTCGGAGGAGGTAACGTCGCTATCGATGTCGCCCTTACTGCGCTACGCCTTGGTGCCAAAGAGATTACCCTGGCCTGTCTGGAAAGCTGGGAGGAGATGCCCGCCAACCGGTGGGAGGTTAAGCAAGCCATTGATGAGGGGGTCGAATTAATGCCTTCCTGGGGTCCCTCCAGGATAGTGGGAGCTAACGGGAAGATTTCAGGAATAGAGCTGGTTCGGTGTACTTCAGTCTTTGACGACAAGGGTAATTTTTGTCCCGTCTTTGATGGTGACACCAAGGGGACAGTAGAAGTTGAGCAGGTAATACTGGCTATAGGCCAGGCCGCTGACCTTTCCTTCGTTGACTCTGGAATTCCACTGGGGCTGGAGCAGGGTCTGATAGTAGTTAACCAGGACACCCAGGAAACCAGTATGCCAGGCGTATTTGCCGGCGGAGATGCAACCAAAGCCCCCGGTACCATTATCGAAGCTATTGCCGCTGGGCGAAGGGCAGCCAGCTCCATTGATAAATTTCTAGGTGGAGATGGCAATATAGAGGAAACTCGCTGGGAAGGACCTGCTGCCGAGGCTTATACCGGAAAAAGAGATAAAGGCTTTGCTGACCTGGGCAGGGTGGAGATACCGAAAATGGCTGTGTCCGAAACGCGCAATAGCTTTGCCGAGGTAGAGCTTGGTTTTGACACTGAGCAAGCAACCACAGAGGCAAAACGCTGCCTGCAATGTGATTTGGAATTAACTATCGGCAGAACATCTTCCCCCGATGATTGACCATCGCGCTGTCCTGGGGAACTACTTCTTAAGTTCTTCCCATTTATAGTCGATTAATTCAAGCAGAACACCGTTCACTGCCCTGGGATGAATGAAGGCAAATTCACAGTCGCGGAAAGGTCTGGCACTGCCAATAAAGGGATAACCCTTGGCCTTTAATTCATCGGTGGCGTCTCGGGTATTGTCCACATTGAAGCTGACTATCATAACACCCTCGCCCCTCTTTTCAATAAACTTGGCCACATCTCCATCAGGGCTGGTTGATTCCATCAGCTCAAAACCCACTTCACCCAGCCAGTACCTTGCTACCCGGATTTTCTCCGGCTCATCAACGTAGGGGTCATCAGGTTGCGGTTTTCCCAGAATGGGTTCCCAGACCTTCCGTGCCTCCTCCAAATTTTTCACGGCAATACATATATGGTCTATTTTGTTAACCTTCATTTCTTTCTCCTGCTAGAAAGTCACCAGTTCAAGCGGAATGGAAATAGCGTGGTCAGGACAGGTATAACCGCATTCATTGCAGTCTTCGCACAAAAACTCAGTGACGACAATTCTATCGTCCTGCACTCTGATTGCCTCATCCATACATGCCTCTATACAGCGAGGTTGTACTACTCCCCCGCACTTGGTACATTTTTCCATATCTACCTGAGCAGCCATGTTATATACTCCTATTTCTTATCTTCTTTATAAAGTCGCCGCAGGCACACACCGTTGCCTCTGGGGATGGCTTTTTGCGTCTCCAGTTTTAAATCCGTATTGAAGAAAAGATTGACTTCGTCAAGAATAGTTTGAAGAAATTTGTCGCAGCCTAGAAGGTCCTCTTGCATGGAGGCGCCATACCGTTTAGCGAAAGTTGGCCAGGGACATCTCTCCCATTTGATGAAGATTTCATCCGGGCTTTCCCCCTTTTCAAGTTTAACCACAGCCCCATTGGCGATTCCTGTGCCGGCTAAGGCCCTGGCCAGATTCATCATGAAGGCATCTTCCCCTTTAAGCATGTTCAGAGCGGGGAGAAAGTTTTTGGCTACATCTTTACCCGCTACCTCCCAGAACTTCAGGATAATGTCTAAAGGCTCTGTATTAGGTCCGGCAAGTTCAAGTGCTGTTTGGCGCCATTCATAAAATGTGGTTTTAATTACACCCTGTGCGCCACGCAGCGCGCCATGCAACCTGGTTATTTCCCTCTCCGCGTCAACTGGCATTCTTAACCTCCTTTTTATATACGGATGCCTATTCGGTAACCATCATGAACTGCGCTTGATAGGTTACGAGGTACCAGCGCGTCACCAACCACGAAAAGCTCAATACCATCTTCCCGGATAGCATCCTGTAAACTCTCATTCGCTCTTCTCTCAGTACAGACCACGGTATCTGCCTTTATTGGGAATCTGAAGCCATCGTAGGTTACAGCGGTCACACCGTCATCTGTAATCTCTTCAATCTCACAATCATTATAAACCGTGATCTTATTCTCCCTGAGATATGCAGAATAGCGCCACCTAAAGGAGGGGTTAATATCCTTTCCCAATCCTCTCTCACTGCCAACAATGGTAACCTTTTTTCCCTGCTTGGCTAGAAATAGACCGACTCCGATCCCTGGTTTTCTGTTTCCCCAGACAAGGACCTTGTCCCCAACCTCGGCTGTTCCATCGAGAACATCCAATACTGAGACAACATTGGCTCGGTCAAAACCTGGGGCTTCGCCCTTAATATAATTTGGACCGGTAGCCAGGACAACAGTGTCTGGCATCTCCTCCTCAATTAAATCAGCAGTCACCTCTGTACCCAGGTGGAATTTTACTCCTGCTTTTTCACATTGAGCCTTGTGGAACTCTATCACCCCGTAGAGCTCATCATCCCCATAGGGTGCCCTGGAAGCTTCAATAATGGTCCCCCCTAACTCTTCTCTTTTATCGTAAACATGAACCTCATGCCCTCTTTGGGCAGCTACATAGGCACACTCTAAGCCTGCCGGACCGGCACCTGCAATCATAACATTCTTTTTCATTTCCGCGGGTTGAATTTGATACTTGGGGTCCCATTCATGGGCGCAAACAGGGTTAATATAGCAAGTCATGGGAGCATCACGGAAGAGCCTGGCCAGACATAGATTACATGCCACGCAGGGTCTTACATCCTCCTCCCTTCCTTCCAGAACCTTTTTGGGCATAAGTGGGTCGGCAATCATAGGCCGACACATTTCCCAGATATCCAATTCACCATCTCCGATAGCTTTATTGGGCAGCTCTGGTTTAAACAGCCTGTAAGCCATAGAGACGGGCACCCTTACATGCTCCTTGGCTCGCTTAGCCAAATATAGCCAGGAACCCTCAGGAATGTCTCTGCTGATTACAGGTAGGATGGATTCTTGCCAGCCGGCGGTAACGCTAATGTAATCTACACCTGCTTCCTCAGCCAGCTCATAGGTAATCATAGACTCCTCAGGTGTATTCCCACGGACATCATCCAGCAGTTCCTCAGCACAGAGTCGAATACCTAGTGGGACATCGCCACATACCTTTTTAACTTCTTTGATGATTTCTACCATAATTCTTGCTCTTCCCCTTACATCCCCACCGTACTCATCGGTTCGCCTATTGGTATAGCTGGAGAGGAAATTGGAGATGAGATAGCCCACGATCGCTGAAATCTCAACGATATCAAATCCCGCTTCAATCAATCTTCTGGTAGCCTCTACATGTTCCTTTGTACACTGTTTGATGTCTTCTTTGGACATCTCTTGTACTGGCCTAAAAATTCTTAATCGCTGGGGAACAACTGAGGGTCCCTGGCAATACTCCGTTTCTATGGCCCCGACCCGTCCACAGTGCATTAACTGGCAGCAGGCTACGGCCCCTTCTTCATGAATGACATCGGCAAGCCGTTTCAAGCCGGGAATGTACTTGTCATCCCAGGCTGCAGCCTGCCCCACATACCCCTGGCCCTGTCGTTTCTCATCCATGTATACACCCTGCATAGTGCATATACCGCCAACAACCCCTTTGGCCCTCTGCCGTATATAGGCAACATCGGCATCGGTAACAAAGCCATCTTTGTCGTTTAGATTGTCCTCAGTGGCAGCATACTTTATTCGATTAGGAATGGTTAGCTTACCGAGCTGAATCGGCTTAAATAGATGAGGGTGCTTTTTATACCCTGGGTATGATGTATAGTCCCAGTTAAACTCCTTACCCATTTGCTTGGAACCTCCCTTTTTATAGTGGGCGTAAATGGACTGGTCTTGATAAGTTCGCTCCCGCGAACATTGCTCTTTTAATGGAATGCAACAAGGCTAGCATTTCTCAGGGACTCTGGAATAGTTCCCGTCTTGAAGCCACAATCCGATGTATTAGGTTAGCATTCTGACCAAAGGCTGTCAATACCACTTTCGGTAACAATAATTATGACGCAATTCGAGGGCTTGACAAAGCTCTATCTGGTGGTATGATTAGGAACAAGTATATTGGAGAGTAATGGGCTGTATAGTTCTGGGTAATCAAAGAAAAGAAGTGGTAGTTTATCGCCCTCGGTAAACGGTGACCGAGGGCGATTTTTATCTAAAGCTCGGGGTGACAAAGGGGAGGTGATATTATGTGAGTGAGATAAGTAGGAAGCAGGCATTAGAACTCTGCGGAGGTAAATGGATGAGAAGTAAAATATTAATGGCATTGTTAGCCCTGGTGCTGGTAACAGTTCCTTTATCTGCTGCTTGTGCCGCTCCATCACCAGCACCACCAGAAGAAGTCATAACACTCACTTTTGCCCACTTCCCACCGGCACCTACCTTCCCCTGCGTATCAATGGAGGACTGGGCAGATAAGGTAGAGGCGCGTACCAACGGTAAGGTCAAAATTGACACCTTCCCTGGTGG
>DAOVDO010000099.1 GCA_030669525.1 Dehalococcoidia bacterium
TTTTTACTCCAATCCGAATTCCTTCATTGCATCGTAGACTATGATAACCTCTTCCTCTTGCCCTTCTCGCATCCAAGCTAGTGCCTGTGTTGTGCTGTCAACCTGGTCGTCGTGAGGGGCATTCGGGAAGGCGGAAAGTTCCTCGATATAATCATACAACCAGGGCGCCGACTCTGGTAAAAATACTTTTCCGGCCTCTATTATCGGTGTTGAAGCGTAGGCTCTGGCCACCTTATCATTGTCTACTTTGATTGGCAATACTGGTATGCGGGTATTGCGCTGTAGCTCCTGGATTAGCGACTGGCCGCTGGCCTTGTCTTCCACTAGCACCACACGAGGCTTGTCCCTTTCGTATAGTGCAACGGCGACTCGCTTCAGCTCTGGAAATTCTACCTTTTCACGCCACACATCTTTGAGGTAATATCCAGTTCGGGTTTCCCCCCATATCGTGCAAACAGAATAATCATTCTGTGCCTTTTCCTTGAACGCAGTATCCCAACTGTGGATTAGCCTATCTATTGCCGGCAGCTCCCGGTAGTACCCCCACCATTCCCGCTTGATTATCTGCCCTTTGGCTACTGTCGGATTGCCTTGGTATAACGATTCAAACGCTCTGCTACCAATTGATATTCTTATTTGCTCCAGCACTTTGAGGGGGTATCGTTCCGGCCATAATGCTTGCCCCTCGGTTATGGCTGGGAAGTGTAGAATTGTCCACTTGTCCGCTGTCGGGTCCTCTTCTGCTTGCTTCAAAAGCCGGCCCACTAGGTCTTCCGGATGCCACCGGGTCATAACTATAATCTCAGCAGCATCTGGTTCGGCTCTCGGCTTGAAAACAGTAGTGTACCAAGCCCAGATTTTATCTCTGATTACCTGGCTGCTGGCCTCTTCCTCATCCTTCACGGGGTCATCAATGATGCCTATATTGTATCCCCTACCGGTTAAACCGCCGCCGATGCCGACTGCATAATATGAGCCTCCTTGCTTAGTTCCCCACTCATGGGCTGCTTGCCGTTCCGGCACTATTGATTCCTGCCCTGGCCTTTCGGGTCGATATCGTATATTTGGGAAGAGGCTTATTGCCTCTGGGGACACAAAGATGTCCCGGGCTTTCCTGGAGTGTGTCAGCGCTATCGACTCGGCATAGCCGGCTTCGACGATTGATTGCGTTGGGTGCTTGCTAAGATACCAGACCGGGAAGCGTAGCGATACCAACTCCGATTTGCCATGCCTGGGGGGCATAAGAACCATTAGCCGCTTAATATCTCCGCGCTCTACGCCCTCTAAAGAGGCTGCCAGGGCTTGTATATGTGGTGGCACCATATATCCCGGGAAGGTATATTGGCAAAATGGTATGAGGCTTCTACGAGCCTGCTTCCTCTCTAGGTACTTTTCTGCGGCCTCGGGCAATGATAGCGAGGAGTTCTTCATCTGTGGGTTCTCTCGTAGCTCCTTTGTCATAATCAATATTATGCTCAATCTCCTGCTTTTCTATATATCCTCTGGCTTTCCCCTGTGTTTTTAAGAAAAAGATTATAGCAGTATTATCACCATCTTTGATTTTGCCATATAGCTTCCCCTCGGCGTAGTCTAGCATGGACTCCTTGGCTTCATATACGGCCTGCTTAACAGATGGAAACTCTTTTGTATAACGCCACATGGTAGTATAACCAACATGGGCTCTTTTGGCAGCCAGGGAAAGCAAACCATTCGATTCCCCGAGAGCCTTTATGATACGTGCTGCCGTATCCTCTCTTTTTTTAGAGTTACCGTTCGTTTCGTTTTTCCCGTTGGTTGTCATTATATATATACCGCCTTTATAGGAGCTGCTAATATTATCAAAGCAACGCCGATTAGTATCCTGATTATCCTTATAGAGTGGCAGGAAAGCCAGCTCTCTTTACTATATAGCTTTATTGATATAATACCATCGCATAATAACCACATACCGAGGAGACCTATAATATAGTCAGTCAAGTTTCACCGCTTGCTTTCCTGCAAAATCTTCCCATCTCTTTATTATCACATCACAGTAATGCTCGTCTATCTCCATCATAAAGCAACGGCGGCCTAGCTTTTCACAGGCTATTAGAGTAGAGCCTGAGCCGCCAAAGAGGTCAAGGTTCGTGCTTTTGCTTATATTGAGCACTCAAGGCTCCGTATTGTGCTTGATTCTTATTCCAGATAATCTCACAGCGTATCTCATAACCTGCGGCTGCGGCTGCGGCTGCGGCTGCTATCCCTTTAATTCCAGCATGCCATAAATATAAAGGTGCTTCCTTCGGTGCATCATCATCCGCTCGTATCCCCTTTTTATCCGCAACATCCGCAACATCCGCAACAAGGCCAGGCCCCGAATTAGCTTTAGGGGTGTCTTGTGTGGCGGTTGTGGCGGTTGTGGCGGCTATTCCAGGGATATAGCGAGTAAAGGCATCCCCAAAGTCCTCCGCCTGATAGCCCTTGGGTTCTGAATCCCCAGCTCCTTCAATATCTTCAGCCTCTGGTGACCGCCGACCAGGTTACCGGTCCGCTTATTCCAGACTAGCGGCTCTACCATATCGAACTCAAGGATGGATTTCTTGAGCTTCTCGTAATCGGCATCGCCAGGTTGTAGGTCTTTACGCGGGTTATATACGGCAAGGTTTATACCATCTACTGCCAGAGTTTCAATCTCCATCTAGTTCCACCTCGTATATATATGCCATCGTCTTCGTAATAGAATCTCAAAAGGCGGTTCGACAGCCATTATGCACTGGTTGGGAAAGGCTAGCTCTAATTCATTACATAGCTCATGGGTGAACTTATCATTGAGCTGTATATATGATAGCAGTATGATTTCATTACCGGTTGTTGTTTTGTTTTTAGATTCCATGATTACCTCTGATGTAGAACATATGTTTTCTAGTACTAATTTACTATTGACGGGTATATACAGCTATGATATTGTTATAAGTAGAATAAATATGGAGGTATGACAATGACTAATACGGTAATTATCACCCGGTCGACCAAAAAGGGACAACGGCTAGAGCTAGGCGTGTCAGAAACGATGGGATCGCTGTGGGCAACCGCCTGGCTGGATGGCGAGGAGATAGCAAGGTCACTGCAACCTTACACGGCGCAAAAGCATAATATGGGCGCCCACTACACTCACCAGCTGGGCAAAGTGCTACTTACTACCGCCGAGGCTGGTAAGCTCTCTGATGCTATAAGGGCAGCTTATACAGAGCGGCGGCAAACCATCGCAAATCTGCTGGCCACAAATATCGTAGGCTACGCAGAGTTGTCAGCCACCATAGCGGATGAAATTAGATACCAAGCAGAATTTTCTCGGATGATGGAAGACGGAGATAATGATGGGGTTCAGCCCCCCCAGCCAGTAACTTTCAGTAGCTCAATCGTGGCAAAAAAATATCCCCGAGCGGCCTGCTATATCAAGGCTGAGCATTACAGCCGCGCTAGCCATGACCGCAAAGCAAGTGCTGGGCGGCAGGCAATGGAAATCCTGCTACACGGGGGGAGCATCGATGAAGCAAATGAGATTCTGGAAAACTGGTTACCAGCATCGGCAATCTGGGATTAAATATATTAAATATAAAGGAGGGAGAAAATGAGAGCATCGGTAATCATCGAGAAGAGAGGCACGGGTTACTTTGCCACTGTATCAGGCAAATTCGGCGGCGGTTACATGGGCGCAGCCGCTGGGGACACCGCCGAAGAGGCAGCCGCTTTCGCAGCGCGGGAAATGGTGCGCTATGCTCAGAGTAACAGCGATGGAGGCGATTTGATTGCGCCGTCCGAGGTAGCGCATCTCGTGCCGCCACACTTACAGTCAATCGGAAAGTAGTTAGTCTCTTTACTGTTACCTCTTAGCTACCGGGCTACCAAGTAATAAAATTGAGAGCCGACTGAAGCTAAGAGGTAGCGGCAAGGAACTAGCAGAACCTTAACAACTCAATAGAGATGGCGGGCGGGAAGGATGGTAGTTTATGGCATACCGAAAGAAAACTCTTAGGTCAATGCTCCCGACTACCCGGCGAGTGGCAAGACTCATCGGAGAGCTTGAGAGTGTTGACAAGAGGCTAAAGAACTTAATACCTGAACTACAGAGGTTAGAGCTTGAGAGCCAGGCACTTAATAACTCAATGAAAGGAGCAAAGGAATGTCAATAGCCACTGGTAAGAAAGCCCGCAAACAAGGCGGAACCAGAGCCGCAATAAAGAGGCAATACCGCCGAGCAAAGAACAAGGATAAGTAAAATAAACATTGCTCGCCAGTTCTATTGAGTTGTTAAGAAAAGGAGGTTAAGAAGTGGAAAAAGGAAACCCATGTAAAAATTGCCCCTGGCGACATCCCGAAACCTGCAAGGTATGCCAGCAGGACCGGGAGAAACTAGAGCTGCCCGATGGCAATCCTAAACCAGACATGACTAAGTATGGACTATTCTATGTCACTAAACTAAGTATGAATTAAGGAGGTTATAATGGTTAAACTACCTACACTGAAATGTCCTAAGTGTAACAACAAGCTCACTCGGACTCTACCCGCTTTCGCCTATTGTAGCACTTGCAACCTAGCCTTTAATGTCTGTCTTAGGTGTGGTTATATCTGGGAAAGACGAGTTGCCCTTGCTAGAACCTGTGCC
>DAOVDO010000122.1 GCA_030669525.1 Dehalococcoidia bacterium
ATATGGTCGCCCCCTTGATATCAAAAGGCAGAGGCTTTCCCTGGTCTAAAGCCTCGACCATCCTCTTATGGGCGGCATCGCGGGCAACGTAGATGACACCAGTGAGCAGGAGGTTGTCCCCAGCTTTGAGGTCTTTCAAGATTTCGTTGGTTAAAGGGAGTGTGACTTTCTTAGCTTGAGCCATTGCTATCCCCTTTCTCTTACTTTATTGTCATGGCAGCACATTCATGCCGAAGCAACCTCTATCAATTCCCCGGCAGCGGGATTGCTTCGCTTCGCTCGCAATGACGTAAGGAATTTAGATTTTCAAACCTTTCAGTATATCCCGGGCAATAATGTTTCTTTGAAGCTGCAGGGCAAAATTGGTAGAACTCATGGCGATGGCATTGCGGCAGAACCTTTCCATGGGCAGTCCTCCAACATATGCCGGGGCATTGAAAATATGAGCGGCATTATCGGCAACATAATGAATCATCTGGGTGACAAACAGTTTAACCATAGCCGCTTCGCGTTGTATTGGCTGTCTCTGGTCCGCTTTCCAGGCAACTTCATAGACCATCAGCCTGGCAGCATGAATATTGGTAGCTATATCAGCTAATGCTGCCTGTATGCTAGCGCGCCTGGAAATAACCTGCCCAAAAGATGTCCATGTTTGAGCTTCTATCGTCGCTTCATCGAGTATTCGCTGAGCCGCCCCTACAGTTTTAGCACTTCTGACAACCCGTCTGGCGGGAAGCCACTTCCTGCCCAGATAAAAGGCTTCTCCATCCTCACCTAATATATTTTCAGCCGGCACCGGGCAATTATCAAAAGTCAAGGAGACAGGTTCTCTCACCTGGGCTTCCCAGCCAGTCTTTTCACTGCCACCGCTCACGGTAAACCCGGGAGTATCTTTGTCCACCAGGAAGCAAGTTACTCCTCCTCTGAGCCCTTTGTCAGGACTGGTAACGCCAAAGACCACAGCAAAATAATCTTCGCCTGCCCTGGAAAGGGATACTTTCTTCCCATTAAGGGAGTAGCGACCATTCTTTTTCTCGGCTCTCATTTCCATATTCTCGAAACCTTCTTTCCCGGGCTCCATCAATGCCAGGTAAGCATACTTTTGGCGATTAAACACGGGTAAGAAATATTTTTCCTTCTGTTCCGGATTGCACTCGAAGAGTATAGGCGTGACATCACCAAAGGTAAAAAGGACGACCGTTTGACCCAATTCCTCGGCAACCAGGCAATTGCCTAAAGTGCCCAGGTCAACTCCCCCGAGTTCTTCCGGTATGCCCACCCCCCATAACCTCATATCCTTGGCCATTCCCATTAATTCCTGCTCTTTTTCCAGGGGGAGATACATGGTGGCATCGCTCAGGTCAGCCGCCCGCCCCAGGATGCTCCTCTCTAATGGCTTTAACTGCTGGGTAACAAAATCCCTGAGAACAGACTGAACCATTTTTAATTCTTCGGGTAACTCAAAATCCATCTGACCCATTCCTAGACTCCCCTCAGGATAATGCTTCCTCCACAAATAAATCCAAATCCGGCTCGTCTTCATCCCCTATCCGCTGCTCCAGCCGGGACATCACTTCTATCATTCGGCGATTGACTACGTAGTTCTTAATAGTAGTATCCACCTGGGGACAGGCCAGGACACAGGCATCACACTGGTCACAATCAACGCCCACTATGCTTTCCAGCGCCATGGATGTCCGCTGCTCCGTCTTGTCTCTGCGGGAGGGCTCGCGAAACAAAAAGGGGCAAACATCTATGCAACACCCACAGGCTATGCATTCTTTATGTCCGCCGATATCCTCGGTTATGTTTAAAGCGTGTCCCGGGTTAAACCCGCTGGAAAGGAGCCGGCACCTGGCTACAGGTGGGCTGTTAGTATTCAAGATCTGATTTAAGACAGTCTCGACAGCTTTAACGTCCGTTTGCTCACGTAACGGCATATAGTTACCTCCTAAATCCAGCGTACAGCCCGGTCGCCGAAAGGTGTGTAGGCGCTTACCTGACCGAGCGGCTGAAAGCCGCGTACCGGGTGTTCCTGGCGGGCATAATTAGGCAGGAGCATAGGGGAAACAGGCGCGCCCTGCAGCCCCGCTTTCTTAATCTCACGCTGCCACTTGCGCACATGGTCCAAAGTGAGCTTACCCGGCTTTACCTCTTTAGCCCATTTAGCCGCTGCCCTGCCTGCTCTTCTGCCGAAGACAAATATATCCAATGTTGAATTGCCAATAAGCCTGTTAGTCCCATGCACTCCGCCTTCAACTTCACCGGCAGCAAATAGCCCCGGCACAGGAGTAGAGGCATCAACCTTGATTACGATTCCTCCGTTCTGGTAATGAAGGGTGGGATAAACCAGCATCGGTTCTTTCCTTATATCTATGTTAAACCGGGAGAACTGGCGAACCATAGCCGGCAGCTCTCTCAAGATAGTCCCTTCACCCCGCTTAATATCAATCATCGGCGAATCTAACCAAACGCCCACTTCTCCCGTTGGCGTGGTCACCCCTTTGCCACGTTCTTTACATTCGCGAATCTCGGCTGATGCTTCGGTATCCCTGGCCTCCAAAGGGTGAACGAACTGCTCTCCATCACAATTGACCACCTCCGCACCCAGAGTCCTGACCTTTTCCGTCACCAGGAAGCCCAGAATTTGCGGAGGAAAGGCTGCACCGGTGGGATGATATTGCATGGTATCCATATGGACAAGCGGGCAACCTACCCGGTAAGCCAGCACCAGACCGTCAGCAGTGGCGCCATAATGATTAGTTGTGGGAAAACCCTGGATATGCGTACGCCCCATACCACCAGTTGCTATGACCACCGCTTTAGCCCGCACTATGCTCATCTGCCTGGTTTCTAAGTTCATCAGTATTGCTCCAGCCACCTGTCCTTTATCATCCATTAATAACTCTATGGCTGGCTCGAATTCTACCCAGTCTATACTCCTTTTATGCCAGTGCCTCTGCTTTATCTCATCGCGTATGACCCTCATCTCTTCAAGTCCGGTGTAATCACGGCATGAATGCATCCGCCTTCGGGAAGCACCGCCTCCTGACAGCTCATGATATGAGTTATCGGGCTCCTTGTCCCAGTTGATACCCAGCTTCTCCAGCCATTTAATCACATCAGGTGAGTCTCTTACTAAGGCCTCTACGAGCTCAGGCACATTAGCGTAATGACCTCCGCCCATTACGTCTAAATAATGCATAACCGGAGAGTCATTGGGCCTATCACAGGCCTGTATTCCCGCCTGGGCTCCGATAGTGTTAGCGTCTCCCAGTCGCAGCTTCGACGATATTAGAACGCTAGCGCCATTTCCCTCGGCCAGAAGAGACGCCGCTCCCCCAGCCCCACCACAGCCAAGCACCAGAACATCAACATCGTGGTCAATCTTACTAAGGTCAATTCCGTCGGGGTCGATCCGGCTATTCCCTTCCAGCAAATCGGCTATTTCCAGAGGTGCACTTTCACCTTTATTCGGCCCTATTCTTAGCTCACGAAACTGGTCCTATAAGAAATCGGGATGGAATTTAGACACCAAAGCATCTCTTTCCTCAGCGGGTATGCGATCCGCTGGTCCCTTTTCTAACCGCTTTGGCCTGGTTTCCTCAACCTTCCTTTTGCTCTCTTCCATGAAAGCAGGATATGACATACCGGTTACCTCCCTTTAGCAAGCTTTCACAAAGCAGGCTCTATTTCGCGCTTGGCATATAACTCGCGCAGCTCGTCTTTGGTCATTTTCTTCAATTTCTTTAACTCAGCATCAAATTTCCCTTCCTGTATCTCTTTTACCCTATCCAGGTTATGTTGAGATTTAGGAGCAATGTGAGCCCCTCTCAACCTTCGAGCTGCCAAAGCTATGTTATACGGTTGCAGTCCCTGCGGGCACATGGCAGCACACAGGCCGCACATCAAACAATCGAAGGACTTTTCATATACCTTTTCGTAACTGCCCCTTATGGCGTCGGACATAAACTCCATAACCTCCAGGTCTTGAGGGCAACTCTTAGTGCAATTATTGCA
>DAOVDO010000013.1 GCA_030669525.1 Dehalococcoidia bacterium
GCCTGTAGACAGGCCTATGGCCATGAATGGTCGAGGTTAATGGTGTTGCTCCAGGCTATGCAGGGTCTGGGAAAACCGGGAGTTAACATCTGGGGAGCTACAATGGGAGCGCCAATAGATGCCTACCTTAAATTCCCTGGATTTGAGCAGGGTGGAATAATGCTGGTAGGGGATAAAACTCCCGTTAATCCAACAAAACAACATATCTACCGGACGCTTTTCCCTGACTCCATTCTAAATCCGCCGACTCAATGGCTGAGCCCGGGTTGGTGTACCAGGTCAATAGAACAGCAGTTTATACCATACATCTATCCCGAGAAAAACAACCCCGAGGTTAGAATGCTCTATCGGTATGGTGGCTCTTATATTGGTACTATGACAGAAGGCAATAAATGGATAAATGCCTTTCGCAGTCCCAAGCTTGAATGTATAGTTAATCAAGACTGTTGGTGGTGTAATGAGACGGGGTTTGCTGATATTATTCTGCCGGCATGCACCAACCTGGAACGGAATGATATAGCCGAATTCTCCAATTGTGGTTACATGAGTCCTGATACCATGAGTTCGTGTAACCACAGGATTGCAGTTTACCAGCAGAAGTGCATTGAGCCGGTAGGTGAGTCAAAGTCCGATTACCGAATCTTCACGGACCTTGCCGTAAGAATGGGCATTGGGGAAGAATATACCGAAGGTCGCTCAGAGGAAGACTGGATCAGGAGAATCTTTAACTGGTCTGACCTGCCGAAGTACATATCCTACGAGGAATTCAAGACAAAGGGCTACTTCTTGGTGCCTTTGCCAGAACCTTATAAATCCACGCCAGCACTGCGATGGTTCTACGAAGGTAGAGAATGTGATACACCGGATTTTAGTAATCCCAAGAGGGGTACTGAGAAGGCTAAAGAGCTGGCAACGTATAGCGGTAAAATAGAGTTTGTCTCTCAAAGCTTGAAAGCCCACTTGCCTGATGATGAGGAGAGACCGCCTATGCCCCGGTATATACCCAGCTGGGAAGGACATACATCGGAGCTGGCCAGAAAATATCCCCTTCAACTTATCTCCCCACATCCAAGATTCAGTCACCACACCCATTACGATCATGTCCCCTGGATATGGGAGATCCCACATCAACGGATGTTCAAGGATGGTTACTACTGGCAGACTGTTCGTATTCACCCGTTGGATGCAGGTGCACGAGGAATAAAGGATAGGGATATCGTCAAGCTATACAACGACCGGGGTGCAGTGTTGGGCATAGCATATGTTACGGAAAGGATGCGACCAGGGGTAGTTCATTCATATGAGGCGTCAGCAAAATATAACCCGATTGTGCCAGGCAAGCCCTATTCTGTGGACAGAGGTGGCTGTGTCAATATACTGACTCCTTCACGGATGATGTCCAGGAACGCTCCTGGATTTGCCCCTAATTCTTGTCTCGTGGAAGTGTCAAGGTGGGAAGCATAGGAATATGACTGAATATGGTGTGGATGCAGGTTTGGTGTCTGGCTTCCTGTCTGTGTAAGCAATAGATTTTAGAAGGAGGGTTGGTTATGAGAATTATCGATGCTCATGTTCACATGGATAGAGTGGCGGGCGAGGATATTTTAAGGATGGCCTGGGGAGGTGTGGAGGCTGCCATTATCCCTACACCACACCTGATGAGTGGTTTGTGCTATCCTGAAACACTTATAGAGCTGTGGGAAAAAACCCTGGACTATATGGTGAAATATTCCGCATCGATGGGGATAAATTGTTTTGCTACCGTGAGCGTACCATTTTACGGGCTGAATGCTGAAGGCTATGACGAATGCCTTGAGAAACTTCCTGAATACCTGAAAGAGGATAGAGTGGTTGGTATAGGCGAAATAGGTCTGGATACAGGTAATGAACACGAAGTAAGGCTTTTCAGAGCTCAGCTAGCTATTGCTAAGGAACATGACCTGCCGGTAATTGTCCACACACCTACGCCAGGTGAACCTCAGGTGGCAGCGGTAACCAGTCAAATAATCGATGTACTCAGTCAGGAGAACTTTCCCCTGGACAGGGCTATAATAGACCATACTGGGAAGAACACTTTCCAGACACGGCTGGACTCCGGTGCTGTGACCGGGCTAAGTATATGCTACGACAAGCTAACCGCTGAGGAAGCCGCCCAACTTGTGATTGATAACCCAGGTAAAAGAGACATGATAACTATTGGCTCTGAGCTGGGTTATGGTGGCGCCGGGCATCTGTCGCTGGTTAAAGCGGCCTGGGTTATGAGAATGGCAGGCATGGAAAGAGAACAAATAGAACAGGTTACCTGGGACAATCCCAGGCGAATCTTCAATCTCCCTGTTGAATGAGTGGGCTATTTTATACTACCTGCAACGAAAGAGATCCCACCTTTCCCTGTGTTTGTGTGCCCCATTTTACTTGGTTCTTGTGTGGAGAAGTGCCTGCGCCAATGCGCCTGCAACCAGAGATACCTGGTCGTTGTGTAATGGGGGATGAGAAAATGCCGACAGGATTAAAGTGGGGTTATTGACTAATTTGGGGATGGGGAATAGAATGAAATTCAGTGGCAAAGGTTTAAAGCTAATCACCGGGTGCAGCATAAGTTGGGATGAGGGAAGAAATGAAGCTTAAACAAGGGTGGAGATTTAATGGGTCCGTGGTGGCTACACTCATATCATTTATCAGTCCTATCAGAAAAAAGGGATTAAATCACCGGGGCATAATAGCTGCTTCAGTATGTCTTGCGTTACTTATATCAGGGTGCAGTAATGGTTCTTCGCCAGAAGAATTTAAAATTACCTCCTTCGCGGTGGCACCGAAGGAAATTATTACAGGGGAAACTGTTACGGTTACGGCGATCGTGGAAAACATCGGTGAAACCGAGGGAATCTACCGTGCGGTATTGATTGTTGACGGAGTTGAAGAAGAATCCAGGAGCATCACCCTGGCTGGTGGTGAGAAGGAAACAGTATCGTTCAGCGTTGTTGTGGATATGGCTGGCACTCACAGGATTGAACTGGGGAAGTACTGTGATACATTTAATGCATTAGAATCCGCCAAATTCATAGTCAGCAGCTTCGAAATTACTCCTAATCCAGTCAGGATGGAAGAAGAAGCAGCGGTAGAAATAGGTATTGAAAACGTGGGGGGAATGGAGGGCACCTATATTGCTTCACTGGCGGTGGATGGAGTAGTTGAGCAGACGAGGGACATTACGTTAGCAGGAGGGGAGACAGGGTCGTTATCCTTTTTAATATCCAGGAACTCACCTGGTAGCTACAGCATCGAAACAGGTGGCCGTAAAGCAATCCTCGATGTAATAGAGCCTGTGCGATTACCTACAGGAACTCTGCTGGTGAAGACGTTACATGGTATGGGGATATTAAAAATTGAAAATGAACTGGGTTCAGATACGGTTGTAGTTCTAATCAGCACCGAAAAGCCAGATATTGCCTTGTTGGCAGTATATGTTCAGGCAGACGATTCTTGCGAAATTGAGAGGGTGACCGATGGCACATACTTTCTTTACTTTACGTTTGGAGAAGACTGGGATGAGGATTCCAGAAGATTCACAGGGAACCCCAGATATCAACGATTTGATGATGAGTTTGAGTGGGAGACAACGATATATAAGAACAAGCGTACCTACCAGTGGTGGCGGTTTACCTTACGTCCATACCAGATTGTGTTGAGTGAAGACGAATTTCCAGACCTGGACTGAGATGCGTTGATTTGGCTGACATAATACTGGTTCAGGAGCCATCGAAGCTCGTGTTCATATACTCTTTTAAAGAAGCGTGTGAAGAAGAAGCTGCTAAGAGAGGTCAAGTAGATATTATTTTGCTATAGCGCCTCATATAAGCATGCAGGTTGCTAAAGCCTCTCAACCTATCGGAGTATTAGATAGTTCACCATTCGGTAGTTTATCGCCTGCGTGACCGGGCAATGATTGTCTGAACTTGCCAGTTTTTTACGGCGTAAAGAGCCTGCCAAATATGAGTGGTTTTTTTGGAGTGCAGCTTACCTGATGGTATTCGCAAGGATTAAGTTAAGAAAGGTAGTTCTCTTAAGTTTGGGCTTTATCGGATGGCTGGATTGTAGCACTGACTGTAGGAATTGTTAGCATAAGAATACAACCTGCAACAGCAAGCCCAGCAAACACGAACCAAATATTCTGGTAGCTTCCCCAGTTATCATACACCCATCCCGCCAGGGGTGGACCTATGAGACCTCCCAGCATGCTCAGACCCATTAGCAGGCCAAAGACGCTACCGAAGTTGAGCCTACCGAAGAAGTCACGTGTAAGGGATGGTCTCAATGCAACACTGCCTCCATAACCGATACAAAAAAGGATAAGGAAGGGCACGATTAGCCAGATGCCAGCTGAGGCGATGTATCCAAAACAGAATGTTCCAAGACCCATCATGGCAAAGGCGGCGGCTGCTATTTGTTTCCGGTCAAATTTGTCTCCTAGCCAGCCAAAACCTAGGCGGCCAATGATACTCGTCAAAGGGATGCCAGTTGCTACCAGGCTGGATGTTGACCTGGCGATGCCAATGCTACTGAGATAAGGCATTACATGGGTGACTATTGAAGTTGCCATCGTCATGTGACACATAGTCGCTACGGCGATGTGCCAGAAAGCCTTGCTCTTAAGGGCCTGCTTCACCCCAATATCGACCTCAGCGGGCTGCGGTAAGGCCAAATTATTGTCGGGTGCAGCCGTGCTTTTTACTTCACCATCGGGTAGATAGCCGTACTGTTCGGGCTTGTGGCGAAACAGTAGCGATAGTGGCACAACTATAGCCAGCATGCCGAAGGCGAGCGTATTTATCGCCATTCGCCACCCGTGCGTGTCTATTAAGTTAACGATTACCGGGACTAGTAAGCCACCAAAACCGAAGCCTGAAGCAACAATGCCACTTACTGTTCCTACTTTCTTTCGAAACCAGTTAGCCACTGCCGTCATCAGTACTGTGCTGGTGCAGGTACCCAGGCCTATAGCTATCAAGGCGAAGGCTCCATAGAACATACCAATGGAGGTCGTATGGCTGAGAAGTATCAACCCCAGGCAGATAATTATCGCCCCACCGAATATCAGCCTCCTCGGTCCCCAGCGGTCTACAAGTCTTCCGGTTATAGGTGCGAGAAGGCTCATCTCCAGGCCGCGTAGCGAAGCCGCGAGAGAGATTTTTGTATAACTCCAGCCGAACTCGTTTGCTATAGGCTCAAAAATGGCCGTGAACCCATAGAAGGTAACCCCTCCCACATATAGTGCAATCACTAAAGACGCCGCAACAATCCACCACCCGTAGAAAATTTTAATATGTTTCCAATTCAGATGCATCGCCTAATATACTACACACCAATAAATAGAAGGAATTGAGTCCCTTGGGGGAAAGGCTTTCTTAAACGGTAAGCCGTCGACTCAAGACCAAATACTAGCATTGTAGGTATACGACGCACAAGATTCACCTGGGAAAAGGTGAAATAGAAAGACTTGCTGCTGTATAATGGGTTTCAAAAAGGATTAAATAATACTCGAAGATAATGTTTAAGCTTAAGGAGAAGGTTATGAGTGACAGGGTTGCAATTTTTATAGATGGAAGCAATTTATATCATGCTCTACATAGTAACTTCAAACGACACGATCTTAACTTTGCAGAGTTTGCCAGTAAGCTCACTGGTTCGAGACAGTTATTCCGAGTATATTATTACAACATCTTACAGGATCCGACCCAGTGGCCTGATGTCTACCGTGAACAGCAGGAGTTTCTTGACACACTTCGTAAAACGCCATATCTGGAGGTTCGATTGGGGGGCACCAAGATGTCGCAGGGTATTCAGGTTGAAAAAGGAATAGATGTTATGCTGGCTACCGACCTGCTACATTTTGCCTGGATTAACCTCTATGATGTGGCGGTGTTGGTTAGTGGGGATGCTGATTTCGCTTATGCACTTCAAGCTGTGAAGAATATGGGCAAACATATCGAAGTGGCTTACTTTGAAAGAAATGTATCCAAGGATCTCTTGGATGTGGCGGATAACAGGCATCCGCTGAACCAGAAATTTTTTCAAGGATTGTGGTCGGGTAAACGCCGTTCCAGGCGTAAGAAGCCAATGGTAAAAGAGTAACTCTGGTGGTGATGGACAGGTTTGGAACGCGTGTTGACAGGTGAAGTTCCCCACAGGTCAAACAAACTCAATAGCTCTCTTTTGAATAAGCTCAAATTTAGAGGATAAGAGTGGCTCGAGAGTACTATCAAATTCTGGGAGTGCCGAAGAGCGCTTCTGGTGATGCAATTAAGAAGGCTTATAGAAAACTGGCTATGCAATATCACCCTGATCGCAACCAGGGGAGAGAAAAGTGGGCTAATGAAAAATTCAAAGAGATAAACGAAGCCTACGGAGTCCTCGGTGATCCCCAGAAAAGAAGACAATATGACCAATTTGGCACAGTTGGTAATGTTGGCGATGTTTTTGGAAGTCCCTTTACCAGGACAACCTTCGAGGATATGATGAAGGATTTCAGGGGAGCTGGCCTTGGATTTGATTTTCTGGACAACATATTTTCTGGTTTCATGAGGAATAGAGGTTCCTCGTTCTCATTCAGGAATTTTACTCAGCCAGGAGCAGGGATTGATGGAGATGAGATATTTGGGCAGACCAGGAAAGTCAAACGCCAGGATATCCGCTACGAACTCACAATTATGTCCAAGGAGGCTTCACAGGGAACAGTAAAGCTACTGAGAAGGAGAGGAATAAGTGTAGAGGTTAAGATTCCTCCAGGGGTGGGGAAAGGCAGTGTGGTCAGACTCAGTGATGCTCGCCAGATAACTGATGGCCAGTCTGGAGACATATTGATTCGAATCAGAATAAGGTGACTCTACTATTGACCATTGAGAAGGTGTGTAGCAGCCTGGGAATCAACGTTTAGTGAATTGTGGTGCCTTGCGAGCCCGCTTGAGACCGTACTTCTTGCGCTCTTTAACCCTGGAATCTCGTGTAAGTAGGCCTTCCTTACGTAGAACGGGCTTAAACAGTTCGTTTTCTCTGACCAGAGCCCGGGCAATGCCATGTCGAATGGCTTCAGCCTGACCAGTAATACCACCACCTTTGACTTTCACTACAGTACGAAATTTACCCATGTTGTCACTGGCCAAGAAGGGGGATTCAATCACATGGCGGTGCTCAAAACGGGTGAAGACCTCTGTATAAGGTCTATCATTAACTGTTATCTCCCCATCACCAGGAAAAAGCCTGACCTGCGCTATAGCGCACTTACGTTTGCCCGTTCCATAACTATATTTATCAGCACTCATAGCTTAATTGTCCTTCCTTTCCACAGTCTGGGCATGATGAGGATGCTCATCTTCGGGATAAACTCTAAGTTTCCTGAACATGGCTCTGCCCAAACGATTATGGGGCAGCATCCCTTTAACAGCGAGTTCGATAACACGAGTTGGATGGCTCTTAAATACATCTTTATAAGCTGGGTGTTTCAAACCCCCGGGATATCCAGAGTGTCTATAGTAAATCTTCTGCTCAGGTTTCCTTCCAGTCACCTTCACTTTGGTGGCATTAATCACCACAACATAGTCACCAGTATCTATTTGCGGAGCATAGATTGGCTTATGTTTACCTTTAAGCAAGCTCGCTACCTGAGTTGCTAGCCTGCCCAAAGTTTTCCCTGACGCATCAACTATATGCCATTCTCGCCTGATATCGCTAGCTTTGGGACTATAAGTTTTCACTTCGCTCTCCAAAAGGTATAGAATAATTGATATTGGTCAGGCACAAGCCGTGAGCAGGAGCTGTAGGTCCGGCCAAACCCAACTTCTTCGCCTCCATAATATCATGAAACTGTTCAATGTTCATTTTGGTTAGACCTAACCTTATTAAGGGCCCCACCGTATTACGTACTTGATGAGGTAAAAAGGAATTAGCCTCTATACAGAAAATAACAAATTCATCTCTTTTGTCAACTTTGGCTTCATAGACGTGGCGCACCGTGCTTTTCACGTTATCCAGAGAGGTGGCGAAAGAGATAAAGTCATGCTCACCCTGCAGGAGCTGACATGCTTTGCTCATAGCCTCGATGTTTAGCATCTTGGGTATAAATAGAGCAAATATTTCATTAAATGGCGATCTAACATCTCTATTCAGGATATGGTAGCGATATTCCCGACTTATAGCATCACGCCTGACATTAAAATCATTGCTTACCCTGTGAGCTGCTTTGACAGCGATATCTCTGGGTAAGTAGTAGTTTAGTGCTTTGACTAATGTTGTCGTATCCAATGTTGGCTTCGCCCAGAAACTTAATACTTGCTCTCTGGCATGTACACCGGCATCCGTTCTACTAGCTGCCATAACTCTGCTACTTTGTCCATAAAGTTTTTTTATGGCTTCCTCCAACTCAGCTTGAATAGTAGGTAAGCCGACCTGCCACTGAAATCCGTGATACTGCGTGCCATTGTACTCGATGACTAAAACAAATTTTATAAGGCTCACTACTTAACCAATTCGATTTGAGCCATGGGAGCATTATCACCGTGACGAGGTCCCAGCTTCACCAATCGGGTATAACCCCCACTTCGTTCGGCATACTCTGGGGCAATATTATCGAACAATTTTTTAACTACTTTTTTATCAGTTATAAAAGCTGTAGCTCGTCGTCTTGACGCAAGACTGTCCTCTTTCCCCAGGGTAATCATCTTCTCAACCAGGCTACGGATTTCTTTAGCCTTAGCTTCCGTGGTGGTGAGCTTCTCGTAAGCCAGAAGATCAGTTACCAGATTTCTGTATAGCAACCAGCGGTGACTTGCAGGCCTACCCAGCTTTCGTCCAGCTATACGATGCCTCATTTACCTTTCCTCTTCATCGTCAAGGTAGCAGGGAAGCCTAGTTTTGTTATCAGTTCCTCCACCTCATTTCGAGACTTCGTTCCAAAGCCAGGTAGCGGTGGCAAGCCTTCTCTGCTCTTCTCTACAAGTTGTCCCAAATTTAAAATACCACCTCTTCTCAGGCTGTTGTAAGCTCGAGTTGATAGCCCTAATTCCTCCAGAGGGGTGTTATACTGTTCGGTAGGAATCAGTAAACCCTCACCGATACTTACTTGCTCAGGTGCCGGGGTTTTGAGTTCCTTGAAGGGAGTAAGTTGGTCAATTAAGATACTAACACCTTGTTTGATTGCTTCCCTTGGAGAGATAGTACCATCTGTCCAAACTTCAAGAATGAGTCTTTCTGGGCTTTTTTCTTCCCCGGGTCTGATAGGTTCCATCGAGAAATTCGCTTTATGCACTGGGGTAAAGATAGCATCTAGGGGTAGTGCTCCCATCGGCAAGCCGTCAGCCGACTTAGCAGTAGCAGGCGAATAACCCCTCCCTAGTTCCACATTAAATTCAACATAAAGTTTGGCTTGGGAAGAATCAAGTGTCGCCAGACACAGCTCCGGATTTGTAATCTGAAAATCTGCTGTCTGTTTAATATCGGCTGCGCAAACGCTGCCTTCACCCTCGGCCTCTAGAATTAATTTGCCAGGTCTATGGGAAAGGGGGCGAAGCCTTAGCTCTTTAACATTCAGTAGAAATTCAATGACGTCCTCTTTAACATAGGGGATGGTGGAGAATTCATGCTGAATTCCTTCAATCTTAACCCAGGTTACCGCAGCACCGGGCAAAGAACTGAGTAGTATGCGGCGCAGTGTATTACCCACAGTAATGCTAAACCCACTCTCCAAGGGCTCAGCAAAAAAACGTCCATAATTGCCAGCGCTTTCAACACAATCTATACTTGGTATAGATAGCTCCAATGGTAAAAGATCCTCCTTCGGATTATCTTGAGTAATATGCAATAACGGATTTGGCATTAAATCTATCCTCAATATCGTCGTAGCCAGGTAGAGCTAAGACAATACCCTTCATTTTCTCTTCATCTAGGCTTAGCCACGCAGGGGTAACGTTATTCTTGATTCTCTCAACCAAGCTCTTATAATATTCGGTATCAGTGCTTGTTTCTCGCCACTCGATCATATCTCCCGATTTTATAAAGGAGGAAGGTATGTTCACCTTGCGCCCATTAACCGAGATGTGGCCATGCGAAACTATTTGTCTGGCTTGAGCGCGCGACTCAGCAAAACCCAAGCGGTAGGCTACGTTATCCAAGCGCATTTCCAGCAGTATCATAAGATTATCACCGGTGATACCTGGGGCTTTCATGGCCTTGGCAAAAATCTTGCGAAATTGCCGCTCCAGAACACCGTAGCTAAATCGGATTTTTTGCTTTTCTCGCAATTGAAGTCCACGATCGGAAATCCTCTGTCGGCTGGAAAACCGTCCCTTTTTTGAACGAGCAGTCCTTCTTTCTAAGGGGCACTTGGGACTAGGGCATTTTTCTCCTTTGAGCATCAGCTTCTCGCCAAGATGACGACATAAGCGACAGGTGGGCCCTATATAACGTGCCATTTTATACCCTTCTCCTTCCACGTGGGCGACAACCGTCATGAGGAATAGGGGTCACATCCCTGATGCTGGTAACAGTGAGCCCGGAGGCCTGTAAGGCACGGATAGCTGCCTCGCGACCACTACCAGGACCTTTGATGTAGACTTCTACTTTACGTAAGCCATCATTCATTGCTTGTCGCGCTGCATCTTGAGCAGCTAATTGGGCAGCGTATGGGGTACCCTTTCTGGATCCTTTAAACCTGGCTGCGCCTGAGCTTCCCCATGAAATGGCATTGCCCTCAATGTCGGTGATGGTGATAATAGTGTTGTTAAAAGTGGATTGGATATAAGCCCTGCCTTCAACAATCCCTTTGCGTATTTTTTTACCTGTCCTGGTTTTTCTCTTCTTTGGCACTTGTTATATAAAACCTCTTTTACTTTTTGGCTACGCCTCGCCTCTGGCCTCTGCCAGCTACTGTCTTTCTCGCACCCCTCTTAGTACGAGCATTAGTGCGTGTCCTTTGACCATGAACTGGTAAGTTCATGCGATGCCTCATCCCTCGTATGCTACCGATGTCGATAAGGCGTTTAATATTAAATTGAACCTCCCTTCGGAGGTCGCCTTCCACTTTATACTGTGTGTCAATAACGCTGTGGAGCACGCTAACTTGTTCCTCAGCGAGATCCTTGACCTTGGTATCTGGGTCAATGCCAGTAGTAATTAAAATCTTATTACTTAACGTAGGCCCAATGCCATAAATATATTGCAACGCCACTTTAACTGGCTTATTCTTGGGAAGGTCTATACCAGCGATGCGTGCCATGATTCGTTAACCTTGTCTCTGTTTATGCTTTGGATTCTCACAGATGACTCTAACGACTCCCTTCCTTTTGATAATCTTACACTTATTACAACGGCGCTTAACTGAAGCACTTACTTTCATTTCTAATCACCAA
>DAOVDO010000140.1 GCA_030669525.1 Dehalococcoidia bacterium
ATACATCTATCATGACTGCCAGAAATCACCAGCATTGGACATGTGACCATGGCCTCATCCACAGCGATAACTCCTCTAGCTATCTCGTACGCTGCTAAACCTGACTCGTATACGAAGTGTTGGTATGCTTCAAACTGCTCCCCATGTGACATTGAGTTCATATCGATAACTATACAGCCAAAGGTTAACTGAGCTACTTTAGCCATAATTCTTTCTCTTTCCTCTGACTTTTTTGATGGTCTGAAAGCTAGCTTTTTGTTTGCTATTTTGCTTTATCGCTTTGCCATACTTAAAGCGGTTTAAGTTTATAAAACCTTTTACCATAGCTGCTCTTACCTATTTTATCTCTGGTGTATAGAGGTTAGCAAACATATGGCATCAACCAAGCAGATTGAAGCGGCAGTCTTTTGTGATAGTTATTGTTCTGAAGTCAGTAAAGATTATATAATTGGCGGATAATATATTGCTTATGCTAATGAAATCCAGGGAGGCAGGTTATTCCTAAGATGAAACGCAAATTGGGCCGGGGTGTAGCAGTCGTGGGAGCTGGGCTGTCTAAGTTTGGAGTTTACCCTGAAGGAGTAAGGGCAACGGATTTATTTGTCGAGGCGTACAGTGAACTGAAAAGCTCAGTTGATAAGGGGTTTGATCCCAAAGAGGTTGAAGCCTTTTACCTGGGGAATTACAGCAGCGATCTTTTTGAACATCAGGCTCATATTGCACCTGCTACTGCCAACCGCATTGGGCTTGTCCCTATCCCTGCCATTAGATTTGAAGATGCTTGTGCTGCCAGTGGAGTTGCCTTCAGGGAAGGTGTTATAGCCATAGCCTCTGGTATATATGATATTGTTCTGGTTGGTGGTATGGAGAAGATGACTAATCTGGATACCACCCATGTGACTGAAGTCCTTGCTGCGGCACTGGACCCGGATACTGAAATCCCTGCCGGCCAGACATTCCCCGGTATTTACGCTACCATGGCTACAGCTCATATGGCAAAGTACGGCACTGAAATTGAAGATTTTATGAGGATAGGAATAAAAAATCACTACAATGGTAGTCTCAACCAGAAAGCACACTTTAATGCTTCCATCCCGGATTTTATGAAAAGACGAGCAGCCTCGGCTGTGAAGAAGGGATTACCTGAGCCTCACTGGGCTGACGAGATGGAATTCCTGCACGACCCGGGGCAAAATCCAGTCATAGCATGGCCTATGCGGTTGTTTGATTGCTCTACCGTTTGTGATGGAGCATCCTGTGTTCTACTGGTCGCAGAGGAAATGGCAAGGGATTTCACAGACAAACCCATATATGTAGCTGGTACCGGGCAGGCAAGCGATTATTTTCTACATGGTAGAGAGGATATGGCCTCAATTATGGCAACTCGAAAGGCAGCACTACAGGCCTATGAGATGGCAGATGTTGGCCCGGAGGATATAGGAATGGCGGAGGTTCATGATTGCTTCACCATAGCTGAATTGCTGGCCATGGAGGATTTGGGGCTCTATGAACCGGGCGAGGCGGTCAGGGCAATAAGGGAGGGAGAAAGTGGATTGGGTGGGAAACTACCGATTAACACTGATGGGGGGTTGAAAGCTAAGGGACATCCTGTGGGAGCATCTGGAGCAGGTATGGTTGTTGAGGTATTCAAGCAACTGAGGGGGGAGGCGGGACTAAGGCAGGTTAAAAGGCAGGATATTGATTTAGTACTAACACAAAATGTTGGTGCGCATGGCACCACCGTCGTGGTTAACATATTCGAAAGAAGGTGAAGTCTGATGGCTTTAAATAACAAGTTCGCCGAGGTTGCTGAAAACGAATTTTATAGCTCGGCTTATCACCGATTTCTTGGCGAGAAAAAGTTAAAAGGCTCAAAATGTGAAAACTGTGGGCATATCTCCGTTCCTCCACAGCCTGTATGCCCTGAATGTCAGGGAAGCAGGATGGAACTGGTGGAGATGAAGGGGAAAGGGAAGCTTGTTGCCTATACTGTTATAGCTGTTGGCGCTCCCTTAATGGTAGAAGAAGGATTTGATAAAGAGAACCAGTATTGCAGCGGTGTTGTTGAAATGGAGGAAGGCGTGAAGGTTACTGCTCGTATTCTGGGTGTGGATGTTACTGAGCCTGAGCGAATCAGAATTGGGACACCTGTTGTTGCGGAATACGTTGAGGCCACGCATGGAGGAGAGAAAAAGACCTTTCTGGCTTTTAGAGCCTTAACAAAAGGCCATTAGCTGTTCTTGACCCCGACAGGTACATTTCTGGGGTGTAAGATGTCCTCCTGCTGTTCTGTTTGCATGTAGTATAACCATTGACAATATATGAAAGAATATATAAATATATGTCCTGTATTTTTGGAGAGGTAAATGTCAGCTCAATCGCTCATAGTTGAATCGTTGCTTAAAGCTGAAGCTTATCCGCATAAACCACAGGGACTAGAGCTGGTCCAGACTCAGATGTCCTTTCTCTTCCTTACCGGTGACTATGTATATAAGATAAAGAAACCGGTTAATCTGGGATACCTGGACTACACCACCCTGGAGAAACGACATTTCTTTTGCTGCCAGGAGGTGGAACTAAATAGACGTCTCTGCCCCGATACATACCTTGACGTGGTGGCTATCAGTGAAGATGAAAATGGAATTCATATTGAGGGACAGGGTAAGGTAATTGAGTACGCTGTTAAAATGAAACAGTTGCCTAAGGATAGAATGATGGATGTGCTCTTGCGCGATGGACAGGTGAGTCGGGAAATGATATCCAGTGTGGCTGAGAAGCTGGTTCAGTTCCACCGGAGCGCTCAAACAAGCCCGGAAATCGCTGGCTTTGGTGACCTGAGTGTTATCCAGCAAAATACTGATGAGAACTTCGCTCAAACTGGGAAATATATTGGTGTCTCCGTATCCCTGGTTACATACAATGAGATTAAAAAATATAGCCGTGATTTCATTGCCAATAATAATTCCCTATTCCTCAAACGAGTGAAGGGGGGCAGGATAAGGGATTGCCATGGTGACCTTCATGCTGCTCATATCTGCTTTACCAGTGATATTTGCATTTACGACTGCATTGAATTTAATGACAGGTTCAGATATGCTGACGTGGCATCTGAGGTTGCCTTTTTGGCAATGGATTTAGACCGCTATCAGGTGACTGACCTTTCCCGGTATATGGTAGGTACCTATGTAAATCTCTCGGGAGATAAGGAATTACTGAAGTTGCTGAACTTCTATAAGTGCTATCGAGCTTATGTCAGGGG
>DAOVDO010000031.1 GCA_030669525.1 Dehalococcoidia bacterium
CTTTTCCCCAAGAACAAAAAAAGCATCCAGCATTAACTATAGAACCTCTGCTATAATTTAAAGCCTCTTACTGCTCAAATAAAGCATGGTGGATTATGTCAACATTAAAAGCACCTGTAGAAAAATGGACGGGAAGGGTTCGCGAGATAAAACTGGGGGGTGGAGGGCGTAAGAGCATCTCTATAGGCGGAGAAACTACCCTGCCTTTTTTATATTTTGAGGGCTCTATTCCTAACAGAGCAGCAATAGCTATAGAAATACAGGACAAGGAGCCTATCGACTGGTCACCGCATCTTCTCTCAGCCTGGGGAGAAGTAACCAGAAATCCAGCAACCTGGGCTAAAAAGGCAGCTGAATATGGCGCTGACATTATTACCCTTAACCTGAGAAGCGCCCATCCCGAACAGGGAAATACCGGTGCAGACGAAGCAAGAAAGGTGGTAGAACAAATACTCAGTGCAGTAGACCTACCCCTCATAGTCTTGGGTCCAGATGTAGCAGAAAAGGATAACGAAGTGCTCGTAGCTGTTTCAGAGGCAGCTCGAGGACAGAGAATCGCCCTTGGTAACTGTACAGATAAAAATTACCACACCCTGGCCAATTCTTGTCTGGCAAATGACCATGTAGCCATAGCCAAGACACCCAATGATGTTAATCTGGCCAAGCAATTAAATATACTCCTCCACGAAGCTGGTCTTCCGTTAGACTCTATGCTCAATGACCCCACCACCGGATCCCTGGGTTATGGTCTGGAATATACCTACTCTGTAATCGAAAGATTGCGCCTGGCTTGCTTAATCGGGGATGAAATGACATCCGCCCCTATAATCTGCGTCGTCGGTGACGAATCATGGCGGCAAAAAGAATCTAGAGCTACAGAGGGAATCCCATCAAGCTGGGGGATTCATGAAGAGCGCGCCATTATTTGGGAGGCATTAACTGCCACCAGCCTCATAACAGCCGGAGCTAACGTCATCGTCCTGCAACACCCTGAAACAGTTGAGCTAACCAAGCAACAGCTAACTCACGCCTACCAGGGGAGGAAAGCCAGGAAGCATTGACTGGAATAGATATCTACAAATATTTACCCAAGACTAACTGCAAGAGGTGCGGCTTTGCTACTTGCCTTGCGTTCGCCATAAAAGTGGCCCAAGAACAGGTGGATATTTCCTTATGCCCTTGCCTTTCTAACGAATCCAGAGAAACAATCAAACTCGCATCTCGCCCACCCATCAGGCTGGTATCAATCGGCAACCGCGAAAAAATTGAAGTTGGTAATGAGACGGTATTATTCCGACATGAGAAGACATTTTATCATCAGCCCGGCCTGGTAGTCAGAATTAAAGATACACAGCCGCTTAAAAACTCCATCCAGCTAGTAAATGAGGTAGCCAATTACAGTGTAGACCGGGTAGGTCTGCAATTGAGGCTAAATGGTCTCGTCCTTGCCAACGAATCAAAAAACGCTGATAAGTTCTGCAAGCTCACTAAATCAGTCAAAACTAACACCAATTTACCCTTAATACTTATGTCCGCTGAACCTGAGACAATGAACCTTGCGCTGGAAGAAGTAGCCCAGGATAAACCTCTCATCTACACTGCTACCAGAGATAATTGGCAGGATATGGCTCAACTTGCTCTAAACTATCACTGTCCATTAGTAGTATCTGAACCTCAAGGTCTAAATCAGCTTGCGGAACTTACAGAAATGGTGACCCAAAAAGGCGTGGAAGACATTATACTTGATCCTGGAGAACTGAGCTTCTCCAACTCAGTTGCTATTTTGACTCAACTGCGCAGATTAGCTATAAACAAGAGATATAGCCCTGTGGGCTACCCCATAATAACCTTCCCCGGTGATAGCACTACTTCGGCAGGAGAAGAGGCGCTACTTGCTGCTCAGCACATAGCCAAATATGCAAGCATCATCGTTCTTGACCACTTCTCACCTGGCACAATATATCCACTGCTGACACTTCGCCTTAATATATATACCGACCCTCAGAAGCCAATACAGGTAGCATCTGGCATCTATCCTATCAATAACCCCGATGAGACAAGTCCGGTGGCTATTACCACTGACTTTTCACTCACATACTTTTCCATGGCTGGCGAGCTGCAATCTAGTGGTTTCCCCGCCTGGCTTCTAGTTTGCGACACTGGAGGGCTATCAGTACTCACTGCATGGGCTGCCGGCAAATTCGATGCCACCCAGATCGCTAAAACAATCAAACAATTCGACGTATCCAGTAACATCAACCACCACAACATTATCATCCCGGGTTATATAGCCACGATAAAAGCAGAGCTCGAGGAAGAACTACCTGGATGGAAAATCATGGTGGGACCTCGTGAAGCAATGGACATAGGCAACTACTTAAGGCAAAATTGGGTGAACCAAGCCTCATTTCCTGACTGAGAAAGAAGCGTTGACCAATAAGGATACTAAGTTTAAGGTAGAATTCTTGCCCTCTAGAAAGAGTGTTATAGTACCCGAGGGTACCCTGCTGATTGACGCTGCTGCTAAAACTGGCATAACAATCGATGCCCCCTGCGGCGGGCAAGGTCGTTGTGGCAGATGCCTGGTCAAAGTTGAGAAAGGTCAGGTTAGTAACAACGAAAGCCCTTGCCTCAACACCGGGCAACTTCAACAGGGTTGGGTTCTATCCTGTGTAGCCAGGGTGGCTGGAAACCTGGTTATTTCTATACCAACAAGGAGAGAACAAAACGAGATAACCAGCGAGTATGCCATCACCAAGAAAGCCTGTGCTATTCATCTTGATTGGCCTTTATCCCCCGCTGTACATCAATTCTTCATAGAATTGTCTCCATCCAGCCTAACAGACAATGCGGCCGATTTTGACCGCTTGAAATCGGTAATAGCCAGTAAATACGGAATCGAGAACCTTACGGCCAGCTTGCCTTCAATAAGGAAACTAAGTCAGGACTTACAAAAGGCTAACTGGCAAGTTACCGTGAGCATAGATAATCGAAATCAGGGCAAAGAGGCTCGCCTCATTAATGTCAGTGCTGGCCATAGAACACAACCTCCTCTCGGTGTTGCCATCGATATCGGCACCACCAACGTTATAGCCACCCTGGTCGATCTTGATTCTGGTCGTATATTAAAGCAAGCATCGACTATAAACAGGCAAATTGCCTGCGGAGAGGATGTCATCTCCAGAATTATTTACAGCGAGCACAAAGGGGGATTAAAACAGCTCAACCGACTTGTAATACATACCATTAACGAGCTGCTTAATGAACTGGCTGCTATAAATTGTACCAAAACCAGTGATATAGACCAGATGGTAGTAGCAGGCAATACCACCATGACTCATCTACTTCTCTCACTATCCCCAAAGTACATCAGGCAAGAACCCTATATCCCCACAGCAACCCGGTTCCCCCTGGTCACTGCCAGGGAATTGGGAGTAAAGATTAACCCTAACGCCACCGTCTATTGTATTCCAGCAGTGGCTGCCTACATCGGAGGTGATATTACCGCAGGGGTATTGAGTTCACGTCTGTTTAGCAGCAATAAGCTCAGCCTGTTCCTGGACATTGGCACCAATGGTGAAATGGTACTTGGTAACGCAGACTGGATGATGGCCTGTTCCTGCAGTGCAGGTCCCGCATTTGAAGGCGCCGGTGTTAGCTGCGGCATGCTAGCAATTACAGGCGCCATAGAGGATATAACAATAAATTCCACCACCATGGAGCCAACTATTAAGACAATCGATGACGCCTTAGCACTGGGCATTTGCGGCTCAGGGATGATATCTTCACTGGCTGAAATGCTCCATACTGGAATCATAGACAGGGCAGGGCACATCATCCAGAAAACCAGCCGCAATCCACGTATCCAATCTGGAGAGCATGGAGCGGAATATGTCCTTTGCTGGGCAGCAGATTCAGGCACTGGCAGAAATATCACCCTCACTGAAGTGGATATAAATAACCTCATTAGAACCAAAGCCGCTATATACGCTGGTATTATAGTAATACTCAGGAAACTCGGCATCTCACTATCACAGATTGAGCAAGTGCTCCTCGGAGGTGCTTTCGGACAACATATAAACATAGAGCAAGCTATTCAGATAGGACTCTTACCTGACCTTCCATGGGAAAGGGTCCAATATCTGGGTAATACCTCATTATCAGGGGCCTACAACATCCTCCTGTCCAGACAGGCTCGACAGCAAGCAGAGAATATAGCCCATAAAATAACCTGCCTGGAACTCATCTCCGATAATGAATTTATGAACGAATTTACTGCAGCATCATTTTTACCTCATACCGATCCCAGCAAATTCCCTTCTGTCAAAGCACCGGCACGATAGGAGAAATATAATGATTGTTATCGGTGAATCCATACATGTAACCTCCCGCCAAGTGAGATTAGCTATAGAAAATCGTGATAAGAGCTTCATACAGGAGTTAGCCCTGCATCAAACAGAGAGTGGAGCCCAATGTCTCGACCTTAACATTGGTCCTCAGAAAAAAACTGGTGCTGAGGTAATGACCTGGATGGTTAACACTGTTCAGGAAGTTACTGATATCTCCCTGGCACTAGATACCACTAATATTGAAGCTATAGAGGCTGGCCTTAAATCGTGCAACAAGACTGCCCTTATCAACAGCACTGATGCTACACCGGAGAAACTCAATACTTTAATGCCGCTTGCTGCCAAATACAATGCTAATATTGTCGCCCTTACTCTAGGCTCAGGTGGTTTACCTGCCACTATTGATGATCGCTTAGAGCTTATCCTGGAACAAATCTTGCCAGCAGCAATCCAGTATAATGTTCCTTTCGATCACCTGTTTCTCGACCCACTAGCCCTTAGTGTAAACAGTAATCAAGAACAGGCAATAATAGCAATCGAAGCAATAAGGTACTTCAAACAAATATGCGAGCCTTCTCCTGTGACTACCTGCGGCCTTTCCAATATCTCCAGTGGAGCACCTGAGAAACTACGACCCCTGATCAATCGGGTATTCCTGACCATGATGCTCGGCGCAGGGCTCGTCTCTGCCATTATGAACCCACTGGACTGCAAGCTAATGGATACACTGCATATCATCAACTCCGGTGATAAAACTACACCTGAGGCGGAGCTATACATTGAACTATATAATGCCTATGCAGCAGGCGAACAATTCGATACCAGTAAAATCACCGGGGACAACCCTGAACTAAGAGATACAGTCAGGACTATTAAGGTCTTGCAAAACGAGCTGCTCTATGCCCACGGCTACCTCAGCACCTGAAATAAGCAATATTTTATTTACCAAATTGGTTCTTACTCACCCTTAGCCTATTGACATTTATACGCATACCTATTATTCTGCTAATAAATTAATGTAAAGGAGTCCAGAAATGCAAGCATATTGTATGAAGTGCAAAGCTAAGAGAGAAATCAAGAACCCCAGGCCTGTTATGCTCAAGAACGGTCGTCCAGCAACACAGGGAGTCTGCCCAGTCTGCGGAACTAAAGTTTTCCGTATTGGTAAGAGCTAAACCGACTCGCTGATAGAACAGCTAAAAATCTGGAATTAATAGAACTTTAGAAAGGTATAGCAGCGTATGCCCGTTGTGAGGAGTATCTTTGCAGGAATCTTTAGCTTCTTACTTACTGTTACGCTAATTGCTCTGGGCATTGCTATAACCCTCAACCTCACTGTACTCAATCCTGATTTTGTCATCTCTGAACTCGATAACACAAGTGCCTATTCGATTATCGCCGACCAGGTGAGAGAACAGGTTCCAACAGATGACCCTTATATAGCTCAAGTTGTAGACGCCACTATTACCGAACTTGAGCCCTGGTTAAGGGACCAGGTTAATGCCCTAATTTATGACGGCTATGCCTATCTCAAGGGAAACCATGAGCTCAATATTGTTATTCCGCTGGAACAGGTAAGAACCTGTGTCAAGGAGAATGTAGAACAAGCTGTGCTTGAATCCCTTCCACCTGAACTGGAAGGAGTGACTCAGAGCCAGATACAGGTATTTCTATCATTCATATATGCCGAAATAGACAACCAGATTCCATCACAAATTGAAATCAACGAGGCATTCCTGGGACCAGAGGTAACAGCTCAGCTTCAACAGGCACGGCAAATTATCGGCTATATAGATATTGGCTACAAAGTACTAATCGGCCTGGCTGTCCTGCTGATATTGCTTATAGCCCTGCTACAATGGTGGCATCTAAAGCCCATCGCACGCTACACTGGTATACCCTTCACCACGGCAGGTGCTCTCTGCCTTATAGTTCCCACAGTCGCCGGAAGCGTTATCCCTGGCATACTCTCCGACATGGTACCATCGGAAATCCCTGCCGAGATTATGTCAAGTATACCCCGGTTAATCGCTGATTTCAGCAGCCCTTTAAAAACCTATGGCATAGCACTCCTGATTGTTGGAATAGTCCTAATAGTGCTCTGTATTAAGCTTAAATCACCAGGCGAAGCATACTGACAAGTCTTACCATAGTGGCTACTCAGATACATGTTTTTAAAGCCATGAACCTCAGTTATTAAAGTAAATGCTACTAAAATTGCGGTTTTCCGGGCATAGCCCATAGTAGGAATTAACAAGTTGGGTACTGGCTAACTGTTTATACAACAGTGATATACTTAATTATATTAACATCAAGAAGCGCACATAATGGAGAAAAGACCCCTCTTTGATATGCCAGAGGAAGCAGAACTGACTCAAAGCGTGCCTCTAGCAGCAAGGATGCGACCGCGAACTTTTACTGAGTTCGTCGGGCAGGAGCACTTAGTTACTGAGAAACGAGTGTTGCGAAAATGCATCGAGTCAGACCAGCTACCCTCCATAATCCTGTGGGGGCCAGCGGGCAGTGGTAAAACAACCCTGGCTTATATTATTGCCAGTGTCACGAGGTCGCATTTCAGTCCCCTAAGTGCTGTAAGTGCAGGAGTGTCTGACATGAGACGTGTTATCGACGAGGCCAAGAAAAGGCTAAGACTCTCAGGGCAGAGAACTATTCTTTTTATAGATGAAATACACCGCTTCAATAAGGCGCAACAGGATGCTGCATTGCCTTTCGTGGAAAATGGCACCGTGACCTTCATTGGAGCGACCACGGAAAATCCTTCCTTCGAAGTTATTTCGCCGCTTCTTTCTCGCTGCCGAACTTTCCGCTTAAACCTGTTGAGCGATGAGGAGATTAAGCTCATCGTGGAGCGAGCTATAAAAGATGAGGAAAGAGGTTTGGGAAAGCTTAAAATCAGCATGAGTGAGGAAGCTTTAAACCACCTGGTAACTATGTCCAACGGGGATGCCCGTGTTGCATTAAACGCTCTGGAGATGTCGGCCTTTGCCACTTTACCTGACAGTAAGGGGCAGCGATTAATAAATCTACCTGTTATTGAAGAGGCACTGCAGCACCGCGCTTTGCTCTATGACAAGAGTGGTGACCAGCACTATGACCTTATTTCGGCGCTGCATAAGTCCCTGCGTGGCTCTGACCCAGATGCCGCTCTGTACTGGTTAGGACGTATGCTGGAAGCTGGTGAGGATCCCCTTTATATCGCTCGCCGCCTGGTTCGATTTGCCTCTGAAGATGTGGGCATGGCTGACCCTCAAGCCCTGATGATTGCGGTGGCTGCCCAGCAGGCAGTGCATTTCGTAGGACTGCCAGAAGGCAACCTGGCTTTAGCCGAGGCTGTGGTCTATCTGGCATCAGCTCCTAAGAGCAACTCGTTATACCAGGCTTATTCCAAAGTCCAGGAAGATATACAGCACGGTCGAAATGAGCCGGTACCGCTCCATTTACGTAACCCGGTAACAGGCTTGATGCAACAGATGGGATACGGCCACGGTTATAAATATGCCCATGATTATCCCGACCATTTCGTCAAGCAGCAAAACCTGCCTTCCACCCTCCAGGGGAAGCGCTATTATATCCCCGGTGACCAGGGTTATGAAAAGGAGATTACTGCCAGACTTAAAAGATGGTGGGGTAATAATTTTTGAAAATTACACGCTCCGATTTTACCAATCCCTTTAATATTTCCTCCACTAGAAATGCAGCAAGGGTATTTATTGCTATTCTCATTTCTCTATTACTCCTCATACTGACAGCTCAACCTGTGTATGCTTGTATTATCACCATAATGCCCGATAGCGCCACCGGATATGTCGGTGAGACCCTTACCTTCACCATAGATGTTCAAAAGACCCACCGCACTTGCATTACCCCCATAGATGATACTGAGATAAACCTCAAGGGCATGGAATTGGTCAGTCAGACTCTGTGGCAGCAGGTCAGCTCAGATTTACATAGAAAGCAGATAACTATAATACTGGTCGAGGTGGGAGAGGGGCTAATAGAAGTTACCAGAGAATGCATCAAGGGTGGCGGCTCCTGCACTGCCATAGTTACCATTAAAGAGGCAGAGGATACCCCCACCCCTGTACCCATTACACCCCCAGTCTCTTCCAATACAAGATGAGCCTGGAGAGGGTATCGATTTCTAACGCAAGATGAGCCTGAGTAGTTAGGGCAACACGTTTATGATTGGGACATGCGACTGATCATGAACGATAGGAATCTACAAACAATAGAACAAGTCAGACAATTTCTGGGAGGGAGTGAGGCGCTTGAATTCAGGGCGCTATCTGT
>DAOVDO010000141.1 GCA_030669525.1 Dehalococcoidia bacterium
AGTGAGAGCGAGCATCTCCCTACCGGCGATATTCACACCGGTGAAACGGAAGAACAGGTTCCTGGTCGATGGTGGAGTAGTCAATCCTCTGCCTGCAAATATCGTACGCAATATGGGAGCAGAAGTAGTTATAGCTGTGAATGTACTTAGTGTAGGGCAACGGAAAAAAGCTATTACATCAGCTAAAGGGAAAGGCAAGTCAGCGCCGGCTCACTACCGTGAGAATCCACACTTATTGGCGATAAAGAAAAGGGTTGACAATTTATTACTGGGGAATAAAGATAGAATCAGAATTCTGGCGGAGCTTTCCGCCATAGCTAATACTAAAATCTATACCGGCAGAGGAAAATTAGACCCGCAAACTCCAAATATATTCGATGTTTTGACGCAGTCACTAAACGCAATGCAATATGAAATAGCCAGGTTGTCAACAAAATCGGCAGATATAGTTATTTACCCCGACGTAAGTCATATCGGACCATACGGATTCTATAAGTCGGAAGAGGCTATATCACAGGGGTATAAAGCCACAAGGGCTATAATGCCACAGTTGACAGAAATGATTCATTGTCCCTAGCTAGTGTCTGTGATAAGATTTCCTGACTACCATGCTAAACACCGACGAGTTGAAATACTGGGTAGGTTTTTCCCAGATATCAGGGATTGGCCGTGTTAGAATTTCCCGGCTAAAAGAGCATTTCGGCAATTTACAGGATGCCTGGAAAGCTTCAGAAACAGAACTGAAGCAAGCAGGACTGGATTCACGAAGCATAGATGCTTTACTCCTGCTACGCCCTAAAATTTCCCTTGATGCCGAGATGGAAAAACTGGAACGTTACAAGGTAATGGTACTCACCTGTGAAGACGCCTCTTATCCTCCCTCATTAAAGGAAACCTTTGACTACCCACCGGTGCTTTATATCAGGGGCAATATCATGCCCCAGGACGAAACCTGCCTGGCTGTGGTTGGTACCCGCCGCCCTACCATCTACGGACGGCAGGTAACCGAAGAACTCGTTTCTGACCTGGCAAGGAGCAAAATCATTGTTGTCAGCGGATTGGCCAGAGGAATCGATTCCATAGCCCACCGGGCTACTTTAGCTGCCGGAGGTAAAACCATAGCGGTCTTTGCCTCTGGGCTGGACATTGTCTACCCCTCAGAAAACACTAAGCTGGCTCGGGCAATTATGGAGCAGGGAGCACTGGTAAGTGAATACCCGCTGGGCACAAGGCCCAAACCTGAGAGATTCCCACTTCGCAATCGAATTATGAGCGGCTTAAGCGCAGGGGTGCTGGTAATAGAGGCAGGAGAAAGAAGTGGCGCACTTATTACCGCACTGCAAGCTGTGGAACAGAACCGCGATGTGTTCGCCATCCCGGGCAGCATTCTGTCACCCGCCAGCAAAGGAACCAACCGCCTTATACAGGAAGGGGCTAAGTTAATCTGTAACTGCAACGATATTTTAGAGGAATTGAACTTATCTATAGTCGCTCCACGACAGCTAGAAATCGAGGAGTTCTCACCAGCTAATAAAATTGAGGCTGCAATACTGAAACAGTTGACCCATGAGCCAAGCCACATGGATGAAATTTGCCGCCGCAGCGGTCTAACCATGCCGGAGGTAAGCAGCACACTGGCTATACTGGAACTCAACGGCGTGGTAAAACAGGTTGGAAACATGAACTATGTGCTAGCCCATGGGGTTAAAACGGGATAAATTATGGCAGGAAAGTTGGTTATCGTTGAATCTCCGGCAAAGGCCAGGACGCTCAATAAAATCCTGGGGCGTGGCTATACTGTCAAGGCATCACTGGGACATGTGCGCGACTTACCTCCAAAAAGCCTGGGTGTAGATGTGAATAAAGACTTCGCCCCCGAATACGTCATTCCGCCGAAGAAAAGGAAGGTAATCAGCGAAATTAAACAGGCAGCAAGTAATGCCAGTTCCATATATCTGGCTACTGACCCTGACCGCGAGGGAGAGGCAATCTCCTGGCATCTCGTTGAAGCAGCCAAATTCGGTAAGGGCAAATTACCTGTTCATCGTGTTGTCTTCCACGAAATAACCACGGAGGCAGTGCAGAAGGCATTTAAGACCCCCCATACAATAAACATGAATCTGGTCAATGCCCAGCAGGCAAGACGCATCATGGATAGACTCGTCGGGTATAAATTAAGCCCGCTACTATGGAAGAAGGTACAGAGAGGACTTTCCGCCGGTAGAGTTCAATCCGTGGCAGTAAGAATAGTCGTCGACCGCGAACAGGAAATCCAGGACTTTAACCCCCAGGAGTACTGGACTATCGAAGTTGAACTGGCTCTGCCCAAAGAGCGCACATCAATTTTTAGAGCCAGGCTCATAGCATCAGCCGACGGAACCAGGCTGGATATCAGTAATAAAGAGGTAGCCGATAGAATTACTGCCGACTTAGAACAGGCTGACTATGCGGTTAAATCAATACAAACTAAACAGATAACTCGTCAACCCGCACCACCATTCATCACCAGCACACTACAGCAGGAAGCCTGGAGAAAACTGCACTTTTCCGCCAAGCGTACTATGGCGATTGCTCAAAAACTCTATGAAGGCTTGCCACTGGGTGACCAAGGCTCAGTTGGGCTTATCACCTATATGCGTACCGATTCCACCCATGTCGCCTCATCAGCTATAGCTGAGGTCAGGGATTTTATCGGCGAGCAATACGGCAGAGATTTTCTGCCAGCAAAACCACGCCGCTTCAGCAGGAAAACAAAATGGGCACAGGAAGCCCACGAGGCAATTCGACCTACCAGTATTTACCGCCAGCCAGCCCGTATTAAGCCATTCCTCAATCCTGACCAGCTAAGACTTTATGAGCTTATCTGGAAACGCATGGTGACCAGCCAGATGTCACCAGCATTATATGACACGACCAATGTCGAGATACTGGCAAGCCTTGAAACACAAGATGCCTATCTGCTTAAAGCCTCTTCCTCCGTGGTTAAATTCCCCGGCTTTATGACCATCTACAGCGAGAGTAAAGATGAAGATGAGCCCGGGGAAAAGTTCGCTTCCCTGCCCAAACTGGCAGCCGGCAACAGATTAAGCCATACAGGCACTTTTCCCGAGCAGCACTTCACCCAACCCCCACCCCGTTACACCGAAGCAACATTGATAAAGGCGCTGGAACAG
>DAOVDO010000068.1 GCA_030669525.1 Dehalococcoidia bacterium
GTCCCTGCGGCTACTATGGAGACCCATTTAAGGCATGCAAATGCTCACCAGGAGAAATTTCTCGCTATCACAAGAGGCTGAGTGGTCCACTTCTGGACCGCATTGACATCTTCATAGATGTCCCCCATATCGATTATGAAAAACTTACTGAAGACAAGCTAACGGAGACCTCTGAGAAGGTCAGGGGAAGGGTAAAACTTGCTCATGAAATACAGGTTAAGCGTTTCCAGGGAACAAGGCCGAATTGCAATGCTGATATGACACCCAAGGAGGTGAAGGAATTCTGTATTGTAGAATCAGCAGCACAAAGTTTACTCCGCTCCGCTATGAAGCAACTTCATCTTACCGCCCGATCTTTTCACCGTGTACTTAAGCTCTCCCGCACTATTGCTGACCTGGAACACAGCGATATTATCAAAACATACCATGTGGCCGAAGCTATACAATATCGGCATAAGGAAATAATCTAAGCACTAATACAGAATCAGCCACAGAACACCACCAGCAATCGCCAGTATGATGCCAATGATGAGGGAAATCTTGCCACCTATTTGCCAGGCACTCAGCCAGGAACGCTCTGGCTCATGGGTTATTAACTCCTTCACATCCCTTCGAGTTGCTATGGAATCGTAATACTTGCCTACCTCTCTCCTGTTCCAAAATACAAAAACAATACCCAATAGGATGAAGAAAACACCCAGCCCTAATATTGCCTGGCAATTCGCAAGCGACATGCTATTCAACCACACATTAAAATATTTTAATTTCTTCAGGGGATGCTACTTTATCTCTACAGTGGCGCCAGCAGCTTCCAATTTTTCCTTTATATCAGCTACCTCTTCTTTAGAAATCCCCTCTTTTACCATCTGGGGGGCAGCTTCCACTAAATCCTTGGCTTGCTTTAATCCTAAATCGGTTACCGCCCGCACTGCTTTAATAACCTCAATTTTCCGCTCACCAATGTCCTTTAAAGTAATGCTGAACTCTGTTTTTTCCTCTTCCTCAGGCGCTTCAGCTTGCTGACCGGGGGCCGCTGTTGTCACAGCCGCTACAGCTACAGGTGCAGCACTAACTCCAAATTCATCCTCCAAAGATTTAACCAGGTCAGCTAAGTCCATCACCGTCATGCCTTTAATAGCGGTAATGATCTCCTCTTTGGTCATCTGTACGGGTTCACTTTTCGCTTTTGCTTTTGTCGATTTCTTCTTCTCTTTTACCTCTTTCTTCTCCACCTTTGTCTCTTCTGGCATATATCCCTCCTTAAATCATTCAGTGAGACTTCGTATTCGTGCTTGTAATACACTACATACCCCATATATTGGGGAACTCAGGACATTATGTAAACCCCTTACAGGAGCTTGTAGCTGAGCTATTAATTGAGCGATGAGTTCCTCTCTGGGTGGTAAATTAGCCAGAGCTATAACCTCATTAGCACTTAGCACTCGTTCTCCCAGTAAACCTCCCTTAATCTGCACAACCGAGCCCATCGATTTTAAGCACTGACTCAGGACTTTGGCTACCCTGGCCACATCATCATAGCCAAAAGCCATGGCTGTTGGACCATCAATAACGCCCTCAAGTTGCTCTTTGCCAATTCTTCGTGCAGCCAAACAAGCTAAAGTATTCTTAACCACATGGAAACTAACATCTGCATCAGTCAAAGTCCGCCTCAACTCAGCCACCTCCCTCGCTGCAAGGCCCTGGTAACTGGTGGTGATAATAATGGTACTTTCAGATAAATCATCTGCCAGTTTATCAATAATTTGTCTCTTCTTCTCTTTTAACATATCTCCATCACACAAATAAAAATCCCTGTGCCAATGACACAGGGCTAATTCAAACCTCAGCAGGCGAACATTTAAACCATTCCGGGGATAAGCTACTGCTACAACCCCATCCCCTATTTCAATACAACGGTACCTGCCGTCATCGGCTCCTGACTAATTATAACACAAACAACTAAGCAACCAAAGCCATCGCTGATTTAAGGTCCAGCTTAAATCCTGGCCCCATAGTGGTAGATAACGCTCTGCTTCTAATATACTGTCCTTGAGCCCCACTGGGTTTTGCTTTAACAATAGCCTCAATTATTGCTTCCAGATTTTCCAGGAGTTTATCCTTGTCAAAGCTTATTTTGCCTACAGGCAGATGAATAATGGCTGTTCTATCCAGACGAAACTCTGCCCTTCCCTTACGCGCCTCGCTTATGGCTCTGGATAAATCCTGAGGCGATACAACGGTACCAGACTTGGGATTAGGCATTAAACCTCGCCTTCCCAATATACGTCCAAGTTTGGCTACCTTAGGCATCATATCTGGAGTAGCTATGGATACATCAAATTCAAACCACCCATCCTCAATATTCTTAATAAGTTCGTCCGCGCCGGCATAATCAGCACCAGCTTCTTCAGCTAACTTTATTGCTTCTCCCTGGGCAAAAACAATAACGCGTATCTTTTTACCCAACCCATTAGGCAACAAGACCACTCCACGTACTTGCTGATCAGCACTGCGTGGGTCAACTCCCATCCTCAAGTGAAGCTCAACTGTTTCATCGAATTTAGCATACGAAGCTTTCTTAGCCAGGTCAATGGCTTCTTCAGGTGAGTAGAGTTGTACACTACCGACAAATTTGCTGGCTTCCTGGTACTTCTTACCACGCTTTGTCATTTATTCCACCTCTACTCCCATACTTCGAGCAGTACCTTCAATAATGCTCGCCCCCCTATCAATATCAGTAGTATTAAGGTCCTTCATTTTATTCCGAGCAATCTCATAAAGCTTGTCTCTGCTAATCCTACCTACTTTATCGTTTTTAGGGTTACCACTACCCTTCTCAATCCCTAAAGCACGCCGCAATAAGTCGGAAGCAGGTGGCATCTTGGTAATAAAACTAAATGAGTTATCAGTATATATTGTTATTTCCGCCGGAATAATGAAACCTTCCTGAGAAGTAGTCCGCTCATTATATTCTTTACAGAAAGCCATGATATTAATACCATGTTGCCCTAAAGCCGGCCCAACCGGCGGCGCTGGTGTAGCCTGACCCGCTGGTATCTGTAATTTAACGACTGCCCGAACCTTCTTTGCCATGTTATATCCTTTCTACCCCTAAAAAGTCTAATTCCACAGGTGTCTCTCTACCAAATAGCGATAACATAACCACAGCTCTACCTTTATCCAGGCTAAATTCCTCCACCTTGCCGATAAAATCCACGAATGGGCCGCTGGTTACTCGGACACTATCTCCTTTCTTAAAAGCGACCTTAACCTCCGAAGGAGCTTCCTCCATCCTGTTCAGAATAGTTTTTACCTCTTCTTCAGCTAAAGGCACAGGTCTATCACCAGAGCTAACAAAACCGGCAACACCAGGAGTATTTCGCACTATGTCCCAGCTACGCTCATCCAGACTCATGCAAACCATAATATAACCAGGAAAGGCTTTTCTACTCACTTCCCTGCGCTTCCCACCTTTAACTTCAATCTCATTAGTTGTAGGTATCACCACTTGAAATATTTTATCACCAGCATCCATGTACTTTATGCGCTGCTCTAAGTTCCTCTTAGCTCTCTCTTCACGCCCGGAAGATACATATAACAAATACCACTGGCCATCAGACATTGTTCTCAACCCGCCAAAATAAAATCAACAAAGAACTTACTGAAGCCATAATCCAAAACACCCAAAATGACTCCTATAACAACACAAACAATAAGAACAATAATGCTCAAGCGTAATGTCTCCTGCCTCGTTGGCCAGCGTGCTTTCTTTAGCTCTTCTACAGCATCCCCAAAGAAACTCAGTTTCGATTTCTTCTTAGCCGGCGTAGCTACAGATTTGACCGCTTTAGCCTTTCGACCTCGACTTGTCATAGACTACTTTGCTTCTCGATGTAGGGTATGAATACGACAACTTGGACAGTACTTCCTCAACTCTAATCTTCGAGGGTCATTTTTCTTATTCTTGACAGTAGTATATGTCCTTTGCTGACATTGGCTACAAGCTAAATGAATAATTGTGCGCAGCTCTCCCTTCTTCTTGGCCATGTTTACGCGCCCACTTTGGTTATTACACCAGCACCCACTGTCCTACCTCCCTCTCTGATAGCAAAACGCAATCCTTCCTCCATAGCCACAGGGTAGATAGTCTTTATGTTCATATGAGTCAAGCTATCACCAGGCATAGCCATCTCAACACCCCCAGGCAGACTTATAACACCGGTGATATCTGCCGTCCTGATGAAGAACTGAGGTTTATATCCACTGAAAAATGGAGTATGCCTCCCACCTTCCTCTTTCTTTAATATATATACCTCAGTCTCTGCTTCAGTATGAGGATTGACACTGCCTGCCGCAGCTAAAACTTGTCCTCTCTCTATCTCTTCTCGGTCTATGCCTCGCAGCAGTAGCCCAATAGCATCTCCAGGCTCAGCTTCATTTACCATCTTATGGAACATTTCTACGCTGGTTACTACTGTCTTTCTGGTCTCCTTCAATCCCACAATTTCAATATCGTCCCCTGGCTTAATAAGACCTCGCTCCACCCTTCCCGTGGGTACAGTTCCACGCCCTTTTATACTGAATACATCCTCCACAGGCATCAAGAAAGGTTTGTCTTTTTCCCTTTTTGGCAAAGGAATATATTCATCTACAGCATCCAGTAACTTCCATATTGGACCACACCATTGACACTCTCTTTTACCACAACCACACTCCAGAGACTTAAGGGCACTCACACGCACAACAGGCATCTCATCACCTGGGAAGCCATACTTCTTAAGTAAATCTCTGACTTCCATCTCTACCAGGTCCAGCAATTCAGGGTCTTCCATCGCATCAATTTTATTGAGAGCCACCAACATACGAGGGACCTCCACCTGACGAGCCAGAAGTACATGCTCCCTGGTCTGCGGCATAGGACCATCGTCAGCAGCCACTACCAGAATGGCTCCATCCATCTGAGCTGCACCGGTAATCATGTTCTTGATATAGTCAGCATGCCCTGGGCAATCAACATGACAATAATGGCGTTTTTCCGTTTCATATTCAATATGAGAGATAGCAATAGTTAATCCTCTGGCTTTCTCCTCAGGAGCATTATCTATAGAATCAAACGGCCTAAACTGCGCCATACTCGCTTTAGCTAACACCTGGGTCATCGCCGCTGTCAATGTAGTTTTCCCATGATCAACATGCCCTATAGTGCCTATATTCACATGCTCCTTGGTGCGCTCATAAGTTTTTTTCGCCATTGGATTAACCTCCTTTATTTTAACAGCCCACAACCAGATTCGGACTGGTGACCCCGTTCTTACCAAGAACGTGCTCTACCAACTGAGCTATGTGGGCATATTCTACCACACTTTATTGGAGGGGGTAGGATTCGAACCTACGTAGCCCAACGGGCGGCAGATTTACAGTCTACTCCGATTAACCACTCCGGCACCCCTCCCACCTCAAGTTTATCACAAACTTTCTGGAAAAATCTAACGCCAGCCCGAGAGGGGAGTCGAACCCGCTAACCTACCGATTACAAATCGGTTGCGCTACCATTGCGCTACTCGGGCAGTTTTTTGGCTTGATAGTATAAATTAAGGCAGGTGGAATGTCAAACTAATGTACTGGTTCATATGATTAGTGACACCTTACCTCCTTTCTTTTATTTTGCCAATATTGTT
>DAOVDO010000056.1 GCA_030669525.1 Dehalococcoidia bacterium
TCCCAGGTTTTCTTTTCATACTCAGCACGACATAAGTATTCACTCGCTGGCTGATATCCCGGGCCACCGCATACTTAAAGATGGCTATCCCTGGCAGGTTATCCGCATCCATCCGTCAGATGCCAGCGCCCGAGACATCAAAGATGGAGACATTGTCAAGATGTACAATGACCGGGGAGCAGTGCTGGGTATCTCCCAGGTCACTGAGAGGTTGAGACCGGGTGTGGTTCATTCATATGAGGCTTCAGCAAAATATGACCCTTTGGAGAAAGGTAAACCCGGCAGTATAGACAAGGGTGGATGCGTCAACCTAATGACTCCTTCCCGAATGCTGTCAAAGAACGCTCCGGGTATGGCTAATAACTCCTGTTTGATAGAAGTATCAAAATGGGAGTTATAAAAAAGCAGTAATCATGTTGACTTTGAGTTTGAAGGACTCCAGGCAGAAAGGAATACTCAGTAAGGATTGGATATCCATTGCTGAAGGAATTTGCTGTGCGAGTGAAAGTCGATATCTACTTGGGTGAAATAAGGTTAACCTGAGGCTGCTGGATAACGATAAGAATAGTGTTTTGGTATTATAGCAGTGAGTAAAAGAGGGAGGTAAAAATGCCGCATGCTATGAAAGGCGAGCAGGTTCTTACCAGCTGCACCGTTGGTGGGCCGATTTTCGTTCATGTTAGAGATGGCAAAATAACTCGTATTCGACCGCTAATTTTAGATGACACAGATGCGCCATCGTGGACAATTGAAGCCCGTGGTAGGAACTTTACCCCTCCCAGGAAAGTAGCACTTGCCCCTTTTACCGTGGCTGAGAAGACAAGAGTTTATTCGGAAAACAGGATTAAATACCCGCTCAAGAGAGTGGATTTCGACCCTGACGGCGATAGACACACCGAAACCAGGGGTAAGTCTGGATATGAGAGGATAGGCTGGGGTGAGGCGCTGGACATAGTCGCCAGCGAGATGAAGAGAATCAGAGCCACCTATGGCCCAGCCGCTATCACAGCAATAAGATCATCCCACCATAACTGGGGGTTTTTATCTTACAAGATGGGTGCGTTTGGCAGGTTCTTCGAGTTGCTTGGACATACAGCCATGTTTGATAATCCCGATAGCTGGGAAGGTTGGCACTGGGGGGCTATACATACCTGGGGTTTCTATTGGAGGCTGGGGGCCCCTGAAACACACGACCTGCTGCAGGACGCTTTGAAGAATACCGAGTTGATCGTTCACTGGTCCAATGATCCCGATTCCACACACGGAATATACAACGCACAGGAGTCTGTAACGTGGCGTTACTGGCTCAGAGAGTTGGGGATAAAGCAGATATTCATCGACCCTTTCTGCAACTACACCGCCGCTATACTGGGAGATAAATGGATAGCTCCCAGGCCAGGCACCGACGCTGCTATGGCCATGGCTATAGCCTATGTCTGGATCGACGAGGGCACTTATGATAAGGACTACCTAGCCACCCACACCATCGGTTTTGAGCAGTTTAAAAAACATATCATGGGTGAGGACGATGGTGTACCCAAGACTCCCGGATGGGCAGAGGAAATAACAGGTGTTCAAGGACGAACTATAAGGGCACTGGCCAGGGAGTGGGCATCAAAACGGACAATGTTAGCCAGTGGTGCAATAGGAGTTTGGGGAGGGGCCTGCAGACAAGCCTACGGGCATGAGTGGGCAAGGCTGATGGTATTGCTTCAAGCCATGCAGGGTCTGGGTAAGCCAGGGGTTAATATCTGGGGAACTAACACGGGAGCACCACTTACTTCCCCATTCAAATTTCCCGGATATGCTGAGGGGGGGCTGGATGCATTTTCACTGGTGGCAAAGAAGCCCGCTGTCAATCCAGTTACCCAGCGTATTTACCGTTTGCTTATCCCTGAGTGTATCTTGAACCCTCCTGTTAGCTGGATAGGAGAGGGCTTCTGCGGCAACTCTATAGAACAGCAATTTATTCCATATACCTATCCCGAATCTGGCAGTCCTGAGATTAAGATGATGTACCGGTATGGAGGCTCTTTCATTGGCACCATGACCGAGACAAACAGGTGGGTAAGGATGTACCACAGCCCCAGGCTTGAGTTTGTGGTTAACCAGGATTGCTGGTGGCAAAGTGAAACCGGATTCGCCGATATCATACTGCCAGCCTGTACCAACCTTGAACGGAGTGACATAGCTGAGTGGGCCAGAGCAGGGGGGTATGGCCCTTTCACCCATGGCGGAGTCAATCGACGGATTATTGTTTATCAGAAGAAGTGCATAGGGCCTTTGTGGGAATCGAGGCCTGATTACGATATTTTTGTAGACCTGGCTGAAAGGCTGGGCTTAAAAGAAGAATATACTGAGGGCAACTCGTGGGAAGGATGGGTTAGAAAAATTTTTGATGCATCCTCCTTGCCAGAACATATATCCTATGAAGATTTTAAAAAGAAGGGTTACTTCGTAGCACCTCTCCCGAAGGATTATAAACATACTCCAGCACTGCGCTGGTTCTACGAGGGTAGAGAGTGTGATACACCGGACCAGTTTAATCCTAAGATGGGTACTGAAAAAGCTAAAGAGCTGGGAACATATAGCGGCAAGATAGAGTTTGTTTCACGGAGTTTAACAGAGCTTTCTCCTGATGATAAAGAAAGACCGCCGATGCCGCGGTATATTCCAAGCTGGGAGGGTTATGACTCGGAACTGGCAAAAAAATATCCCTTGCAGTTAATCTCACCACATCCCAGGTTTTCCTTCCACACTCATCACGATATTCATATCACCTGGTTGGAAGATATTCCAGGTCATCGCATAGTAAAAGATGGCTATCCCTGGCATGTTATTCGTATCCACCCTTCGGATGCCAGCGCCAGGGGTATAAAGAACGGAGATGTCGTTAGGATGTACAATGACCGGGGAGCAGTGCTGGGTATTATACAGGTCACTGAGAGAATGAGACCAGGTGTGGTTCATTCGTATGAATCTTCCTCAAAATATGACCCGCTGGAGAAAGGTAAGCCTGGCAGTGTAGATAGAGGTGGTTGTATCAATCTGCTGACCCCTTCGCGGATGATATCAAAGAATGCTCCAGGAATGGCAAATAACTCCTGTTTGATTGAAATATCAACATGGGAGTTATAGCAATAACACACATAGGATAATCGGGAAATTTAACATGGAACAGGCAGAGAAAAAGGGGGTAAGCAATAGAGTGGGGATTTATGTCGTTCAGATAGATAAGAGGCACATACATGGATTATGAAAGACTATATGATGGCTTCATCATGAATGTTCCTTGTAAAACCCCGGGATGCAGACCTTCTGACGGATATTTCCAGGCTATCCCACCAAAAGCCAAACTCTGTGGGATATCTTACTCCATAAGAATTCCTTGAGCACTCTCAACAAAAGTAGAGAAAGGAGATAAATGTCCAATAACCGAACGAGTGCAAACCGGAAGGGAGGTATTTGGATATGTTATGATGAATTTGAACGCACTCTAATGAAATATTAAAAAATGGATTTATTATAATGTCAGAGAGGAAATAGAGGAGTGTATTAAAATGTCAGATAAATTTAAAGCTCACTATAATGATGTGCACGTCGGAGAGGCAAATACAGAAGAAATAGAGGAAACATTCATAAAAGGTCTTGCCCTTGGTGGTCATGGGGCAATGCCCGCAGCTATTGATACCAGGGGTGGCAGAATAGTCAGAATCAGACCATTACACTTAGATTGGAGGTATGATAAGAAAGAATTCAATACCTGGAAGATTAAGGCACGAGGGAAAACCTTTGAGCCATCTATGAAAATCGCGCTACCCCCTTTCAGTCTGGCATACAAAAAGCGTGTTTATTCCCCCAACAGGATCAAGTACCCCCTGAAGAGGGTTGATTGGGACCCTAACGGCGAGAGAAACCCGCAGAGCAGAGGTAAGAGCAAGTTCAAGAGAATCTCATGGGATGAGGCTACAGATATAATCGCCAGCGAAATAAAAAGAGTGAAAGCAAAATATGGTTCGTATAGTATACTGGCTCAGGCTGACGGACACGGGGAGTCAAAAATTGTGCACGCCGCTCATGGGTGTCAGTATGAGTTGCTCAAACTTCTGGGAGGCTCTACATTTCAGCAAAGAAATCCGGATAGCTGGGAGGGGTGGTACTGGGGAGCCAAACATGTGTGGGGGATGGATAATGGCTCTGGTTTGAAAGGCTATTATAAACAAGACAATCTAGTCAAGGATATGGCAGAAAATGCTGAGATGCTTCTGTTCTGGGGGTGCGACCCGGAAACTACCCCCTATTTTTATTTAGCTGGGCTACCGAGCCAGTTGAGCTATTTCTGGGCAGAGCTCGGGATAAAACAGGTATACATCAGCCCCGACCTGAACTATGGAGCTGCCGTTCATGCTGATAAATGGATCCCAATACTACCCAATACCGATGCTGCTCTGCAACTGGCCATAGCCTATATCTGGATAACTGAGGGCACCTACGATAAAGACTATGTGGCGACCCACACAGTTGGCTTTGATAAGTTTGCGGACTACGTTATGGGTAAAGAAGACGGCATTCCCAAGACGCCGGAATGGGCATCCTCCAAGTGCAGAGTACCGGAATGGACAATTAAGGCACTGGCTAGGGAATTCGCCGCCAAAACTACATCAATCATACACTCCTATGGTGGTAGCTATATCCGTGGGCCATATTCAACTGAGCCGGCTAGATTGGAAGTAATATTGCTCGGGATGCAGGGGTTGGGAAAACCGGGAGTCCACCAGCAAAGCGACTGGAGGGGATTCCCGCGAGCCATGGTGATGCCAGATGAGAAGCCAGCCAGACAAGGCTCCTACTTTGGGTGGTTCTTTCCTCCCCCGCCACAGATACTGCCAAAAACCCTTATCCAGGAAGCTATTCTCAGTGATGAGCCTATCAGCTGGTACGGCAGTACGGCACAAATGTGCCCAACTGATGACCAGTTTAAGAAATACACCTATCCCATACCCAAAGAAGATGGCGGCACGGAAATACATATGATTTGGAGCGATACTCCATGCCGGACTACATGCTGGAATGGTGGTAACCGGACTATAGAAGCTTTCCAAAGCCCCAAAATAGAATGTGTGGTTGTCCAGCACCAGTGGCTTGAGAACGATACTCTACTTGCCGACATAATCCTGCCCGTTAACACCAAATTAGAGGAACAGGATTTTGGCATAGACCGCAATGCACAGTTCTATAGTATCTTCCTCGAGGGGAAAAGCATCGAACCCGTAGGCGAGTCCAAGAGCGATTACGAGATAGTCTGCGAAGTAGCCAGGAAGCTGGGGCTGTATGAGGAATACATACAAGGTAAGACTGTTGAGGAATGGATAAAATATGGCTATGAGCATTCTGGTGTTCAGGACCTGGTAAGCTGGGAAGAGTTGAAGGGAAAGGGGTACTACGTTGTTCCAACCGCACCGGACTGGGAAAAAAGCCCGGCTGGCCTGACAAAATTCTATGAAGACCCCGAGGCCAACCCCTTAGAAACGCCATCGGGCAAGCTGGAGTTCTATTCGGAAAGACTGGCCAGGTATTTCCCCGATGATAAGGAGAGACCACCAGTGCCACACTGGGTTGAGAAAAGCGAAATGCATGATGAAAGACTCTCCAGCGATAGGGCAAAGAAGTATCCTCTGCTACTCATGTCAAACCACCCGAGGTGGCGGCTGCATGCCCAGTGTGATGATATCTCATGGACAAGGGAAGCGCCAACCGCTAAAGTGAAGGGGGCAGATGGCTATATGTACGAGCCTCTCTGGATACATCCTTCAGACGCTGAAAAGCGGGGCATAAATAGTGGAGACATAGTTAAAATATACAACCAGAGAGGTGCTGTTCTCGGAGGGGCCCTTGTCTGGGAAAGAATAATGCCCGGAGTGGCATATATAGACCATGGAGCACGGGTTGATTCAATAATCCTGGGAGAGCTTGACCGGGGTGGTGCCATTAACCTCATAGCCCCAGAAAACATACTCTCTAAAAATTGCCCCGGCCAGGCCACAAGCGGTTATCTCGTCGAGGTAGAAAAGGTCACCATGGCACAAATGGAAGATTGGAAGAAACAATACCCCGAGGCATTCCAAAAGGAGTATGACCCAGCCTCCGGGCTGCGCTTCAATGCCTGGGTTGAAGGAGGTATGTAGATATGAAAGCCTTTGTAATAGATGTTTCACAATGCAATGGATGTTACTGCTGCCAGATTGCCTGTAAGGATGAGCATGTCGCAAATGACTGGACACCTTACGCCAAACCTCAGCCAGACACCGGGCAGTTCTGGCTGAAGATGAATGAGCTTGTT
>DAOVDO010000109.1 GCA_030669525.1 Dehalococcoidia bacterium
GCTTCCCTATCAAGTCAACAAAGCAGCTTTGGTAGAGAGAATCGCTGACTTGATAAAAGATAAAAAAATTGTGGGAATAGGCGAGGTGCGTGACGAATCGGACAGGGAGGGCATGCGCCTGGTTATTGAACTCAGGAAGGGAGCCCAGTCCCTACAAGTGCTTAACAACCTATACAAGTATACCCCTATGCAATCCACCTTCTTTATCAACATGGTCGCTCTGGTAAATGGGCAACCAAAGGTAATAAATCTTAAAGAAGCCCTAACCTGCCACATTGACTTCCGCAGCGATGTTATTACCAAGCGGTCTAAATTTGAACTTGAGAAGGCGCGTAATAGAGCTCACATCCTTGAAGGGTTCAGGACTGCTCTTGATAACCTGGAGCAGGTAATAAAAGTGATTCGGCAGTCAGAGACCGTTGACTCGGCTCGTGACAGCTTGATGACAGTATTCAATTTATCACAGATTCAAGCACAAGCTATCCTCGATATGCCTCTTCGGCGACTGGCTCATATGGAGCAAGAAAAAATAGCTGAGGAGTACACCAGCGTGGTGAAGGATATCTCCTATCTGGAGGATCTGCTGGCCAATCCTAAAAAGGTGCTATTCCTGGTCAAGCAAGATGCTGCTCAGTTGAAAGCTAAATATGGTGACAAGCGTCGTACTCTAATCACCGAGGAAGAAATAACTGTGTTCTCCCGGGAAGACCTTGTTCCTCATCAAAAGGTGATAGTTACGCTTAGCAGCCAGGGGTTTATTAAGAGGCTTCCTGCTAGTACTTACCGACTGCAGCACCGTGGGGGGAGAGGCGTCATGGGAATGGTGACACGCGAGGGTGATTCGGTAAAACATATCCTGTCGGCCGATACGCATGACAATTTACTCCTTTTCACTGACCGCGGCAGAGTTTATTGCCTTAAATGCTATGAGCTTCCAGAGGATTCATCCCGAACCGCTAAAGGTATATCGCTGGTTAATTTATTGCCCATCAACTTAAATGATAAAGTAACTGCGTTGCTGGCTGCGGCAGATTTCCCTTCCAACGAATTCTTACTAATGGCAACCAAGGCTGGCGAGATAAAGAAAGCCGCTCTGGAGAAGTTTGCTTCCATAAGGAGAAGCGGACTTGTTGCAATAAGGCTTAAAAATAATGATGAACTGGTATCAGCCAGGAAGGTTACCGATTTAGATGAAGTTATATTAGTAAGTCAAAACGGACGGGCTGTTAGATTCAAGGTCAGAATTTTAAGAACTGCATCTCGGAGCAGTGGTGGAGTTCGGGGTATTCGCCTGACAGACGATTGCGTTGTCAGCATGAACACTGTTTTCCCTGGCTCTCATCTGCTCACAGTGACCGAAAAAGGCTTTGGTAAGTTAACTTCAATAACGGCTTATCCCGCCCAACAGAGGGGTGGCAAAGGAATACGATGTCATAAAGTGAGCGATAAAACAGGTAAAATTGCAGCGGCCAGAATTGTCACTAAAGACGAAGGACACCTGGTAATGATATCAACCGCAGGTAATATCGAATGTATTCCTATAGAGCAAGTCTCAGTTCAAACCAGGAAGGGTCGGGGCGTACATATAATGGCACTGGCTGAAGGCGATAGCCTGGTTTCCATTACCGTACAGGATCACTTGCTATTGTGAGATTCGATGACGGATATGGTTATTTATTACTGGAGACAGACTTAACCTTTGTCCTTCTCACTCTTGTTTAGAAGTTCTTACACGTCTTTTAGTCTCTTTGTATTTATCCAGACAGTCCGTTTGCCAGCGCTGTAATCCACAGGAGTTACACTTCCCACAACGGCAGTCCACAGTTCCCTCCTCCTGCCAGAGTTTGTGATACTCGCTCTTAAGAAATTCAGGAGTTACCCCAACATCAATGTGCCCCCAGGGTAGTATCTCAGCCAAGCTTCGTTCTCTGTTAGCATAAAAAAAGGGGTCAAGCCCACAACAGTTGAAAGCCTCAATCCACTTTCGGTAATTGAAGTGCTCAGTCCAGGCGTCAAATTTGCAGCCTGACTGCCAAGCTTGGTAGATAACTTGACCCAGACGGCGGTCACCCCGAGACAAAGCCGCTTCAAGCAGGCTTACTTTGGGGGCTGTCCATGAGAATCCCACCCTTAATCGACGTAATCCATTCCTTAGCATGTCATATTTAAGGAGTAACTGCTCCTCTGTCTCCTGGGCTAACCACTGGCAGGGAGTATGTGGCTTTGGAATAAGGGTGGAAGTGCTAATTCGCAATTTAAAATTTTGCCTTAATCGGCGTACTCTAGCCACCAGTCCAATGATGCTGTGAACATCGTCAACAGTTTCGGTGGGCAACCCCAGCATGAAATACAATTTGATGTTCGTCCAGTTTCTGCTCAAAGCAGCCACTATCGTTTCCAGAATTAGTTCCTCGGACATGTCTTTATTGATGACACGGCGTAACCTTTCATTTCCAGCTTCAGGAGCAAAAGTCAGTGTTATCTTGCGTTGCAAGGGTAACAAATCCATCAACCTTACTGCACTTGCATTCAAGCGTAAGCTGGGAAGGAATAATGTCAGGTTATCCCCGTAATGCTGCTGAGATAGTTTGGTAATGAGTTCCTCAATATTGGAATAATCCCCGGTACTGAGTGAGAGCAAGGACATTTCGCTATAACCACAGTATTTTAATATCTTACCTACAGCGTCTATTATTTCTTCCTGCGGACGTTCTCGCACCGGCCTATAGATCATTCCCGCCTGACAGAAACGGCAACCTTGTGTGCAACCTCGCTGAATTTCCACATTACCGTGGTCATGTACTGCTTCAAGGTAAGGGATAATAGTCCTAACAACCGGGAATGGCAGCTGTGTTACTATTCTCCGCTGAACCTTCGGTTTAGCTTCAGGTATCCTGGGCCTGATATCTTTTACAACGCCATTCTTTTTATAGCTGACCTGATAGAGACTGGGGATATATATTCCATCGAGCCTGGCAGCCTGTCTCAACAGCTCTTCTTTATCGCCCCGATACAGTTGAAAGACTTCAAGAAGCTCCAGTATCACTTCCTCGCCTTCACCAATTACAAATAGGTCAATGAAGTTAGCCATCGGTTCTGGATTGAGGGCACAACTACCACCAGCAATTACCAGGGGACTAGTATCATCTCTCTGCGAACTAAACAAGGGAATCTGAGCCAGATTAAGTATGTTTAACACATTGGTGTAGGTAAGCTCGTAACCTAAAGAAAACCCCATGATATCGAATTCCTTGACCGGGTGCTTGGACTCCAGAGAGAAGAGCGGGATATTCTGTTCACGCAGAGCCGCCTCCATGTCTATCCATGGGGCATATACTCTTTCCGCCAGCACATCTGGCTGATGATTTAATATCTCATACAGAATGGGCAGTGCAAGATTCGACATGCCAATTTCATAGACATCAGGATAGCATAAAGCAATCCGGACAGACGTTGTTTCCCATTCTTTGATAATGCTATTCCATTCACCTCCGGTATAACGAGCCGGTCTGGAAACTTGTCTTAAGATGTCATTAAAGTGGTTCATTTTCTTAATGCTCGATTTTAAGCATTATAGCCCTTAGCCATCTAAATCTTCAAAGAGGGTCAATAATTCATTGCTGCTACCTGACAGATATGGGTGGATATTTCCCGTAAACTTGGTGTAAAGTATAAAGCTTGTGTGATTCCAACGCAGCTCACTCGAGGAGGTTAAATGTACAGGATTCTAGTCAGAGAAGATCTTACTCCAGGTATTCATTTGTTTAAGGTCGAAGCACCACAAGTAGCCAGGAAGGCTCAGCCAGGGCAATTCGTCATTATCAGGAGCGAGGAAAAGGGGGAACGCATTCCACTAACCATTGCCGATTGGGATGAGAAAGAGGGAAGTGTAACCATCGTATTCATGGAAGTAGGCACTACCACCAGAAAACTAGCTTGCCTGGATGCTGGCGATAGCATCCTTGACTTTGTTGGTCCCTTAGGACGCCCAACAGAGATTAATAATTTCGGTACTGTGGTTTGTGTTGCTGGAGGCGTTGGTGTCGCTCCAATGTACCCCATCACCAGAGCTCTGAAAGCACGTGAAAATAAAATTATCTCTATCCTAGGTGCTCGTTCCCAAGCGCTTCTCTTCTGGGAAGACCATCTTCAGGATGTCAGCCACGAGCTAACGGTAACCACAGACGATGGCTCCTATGGCCGCAAGGGGCTGGTAACTGAGCCACTTAAAGACCTGCTTGGAACCGTAAAGGTAGACTGCGTAATTGCCATTGGCCCTGCCATCATGATGAAGTTCTGTTCTCTGACTACTAAACCCTTTGGGGTCAAGACCATTGTTAGCCTCAATACCATAATGGTTGATGGCACCGG
>DAOVDO010000066.1 GCA_030669525.1 Dehalococcoidia bacterium
TGAAGGGGCTGGACTGGTTGTTTTGGAAACCTACGAACACGCAATAAAAAGAGGTGTGCCAATTCTAGCCGAGCTGGCTGGTGCCGCTTGGTCGTTTGATGCTTATGACCAAACTGCTCCAGCCCCTGAAGCAGAAGCTTATGCTATGAGCACTGCTATTCAAAATGCCGGGTTAAAGCTTGAAGACGTTGATTACATAAATGCTCATGGCACCAGCACTCGATTGAACGATGCCAATGAAACCAAGGCTATAAAGATGGTATTTGGTGAATATGCTTATAAAATACCTGTAAGCTCTACTAAATCCATGATTGGTCATACAATAACAGCAGCCGGTGGTATTGAGACCATCGCCTCTGTATTGATGATTAATAAAGGTATTATCCACCCGACCATACATTATGAAACACCAGATCCTGAATGTGACCTGGATTATGTACCCAACGTGGCTCGCCAGGTTCAGGTAAATGTCTGCCTGAAGAATGGTTTTGGGCTGGGTGGAGAAAATTGCTGTTTGATACTTAAGAGGTTCACCGGGTAATAGCAGAGATTGCTTCGCAGGGCTATCCCTGATAATACAAGTTTGTTCATTGTTTATTTGTTATGTCATAGGCTCCGGTGTAGCAATAGCAGGATTGAATGGCTTGCAATAACGCAGGGTGATGTTTCAGAATATTATCGGAATTATAGGAGGCTGAAATGGAACTAGAGAATAAAGTATCACTGGTTACTGGTGCTTCTCGAGGTATGGGTAAAGCTATTGCATTGAAGCTTTCCAGCCTAGGTTCTAAGGTGGCAATTAATTATGTGTTAATCGAGGAGAGTAATAAAGATGATGCTGATAATGTAGTGGAAACTATTGTCCGTTTGGGTGGAGAGGCTATGGCAGTGGAAGCTGATGTTAGGGACAGCGAGGCAGTAAAAGCGATGGTACAGCAGGTGATTGACAAATGGGGTAAAATTGATATTCTGGTTAACAATGCTGGCATCACCAGGGATAATTTGCTGTTGAGGATGTCGGACGATACCTGGGATGATGTAATAAATACGAACTTGCGAGGAGCTTATCTGTGCACCAAGTTCGCCCTGCGGTCCATGATGAAGCAAAGATGGGGACGAATCGTCAATGTTGCCTCTGTGGCTGGATTGATTGGTAATGTCGGACAAACTAACTACGCTGCTTCTAAGGGAGGTTTAATTGCCTTTACTAAGAGTATCGCTCGCGAGGTTGGATCGCGTAACATAACTGCCAACGCAGTGGCACCAGGCCTTATCAATACCGCGATGACGGAAAGGCTACCTGATGAGGTAAAGAATTCCATTCTGTTGATGATATCATTAGGCCGCTGTGGTGAACCAGAAGAAGTAGCTGAACTGGTAGCTTTCCTGGCCAGTAATAGGGCCGGCTATATCACGGCTCAGGTTATCCGTATAGATGGTGGTATGTAGACCTGAGTCAGTCATAATGGCTATCTTGTTCATAGTAAACCTCCGTATTGATACTCAGGCAACTGAGTTAGTCAGTCACTGATATAGAATCCAAGGTCAACGAGCCCTTGCCCAGTGTGAACTATTGCTGGCGCCAGGGCTTCAAAAACGTAGAGCTCGTCACATTGAAGTTGGGAGGAGACCATCTCTTTTAACTGTTCAGCTTGAGCAGAAGCGTTGTTATGAGTTATACCTGCATGTATCTTACTATTTCCTGCCCTTTCCTTGGCTGTACTTACCAACTTTTCCATTATCTGTTTTCTTGTTTTGGCTCTGGCTACAGGCTTTGTCATTCCTCCTGTGGAGGCATCTATCTCCACGATAGTTCGGAAACCACTTACTGCTTGTGCTTCAGCCCAGGACTTGGCTTCACATATTCGTCCTCCTTTGTCTAAGTAGAACAGTGTATCTGGTGCTGAAAGATGATTTACTCGTGGTATCACATGGTTGACATCTTCCATAATTAACTTTATATCCTTGCCCTGTTCTGCTAACCTCGCTGCCCGTAAAACAATGAGCGCCAGTCCTGTTCCAGCAGTGCGGGAATCAAGCACTTCAATACTGGTTTTGGGTAGTTCTTTACCGGCTATCTCCTTAGCCTCCAGGGCCAGGCTATAGGCGTTGGTAAAAATAGAGGTTACAGAGATAAACAGGATAGCCTCTGCTTTCTGGCTTAGCTCTTGATAAACTTGCAGGTATTCCTCGACGGAGGGAAAAGATGTTGTAGGTAGATTTTCTTTTGTACCCAGTCGGGCATAGAGTTCATCTATGTCTATTTCTGTATCCAGGTAGTCTTTGTCATCCATGATGATATGGAATGGCATCACCTTAATGTCAGACTTCTGTGCCAATTTCTGTGGCAGGTTACTTGCTGTATCGGTCATAATTGCTACCGTTCTCATGATAATCTCCTAATTATTTAGTATCCTCACATTGGCTATCAGTCCTCGCTGAACCAGCCGAGGCGAAGTGCTCCAGGGCTCCAGTGGACTGCATGTATTAGTGAAATACGCGTGGAATACATTTCCTTGATAGATGTTTGTGATAGAAGCTGACGCTTCAGCTCCTGTGCTTGCCTTGGTGTATTACCTTGGCTGACTGCTACATGTAGCATTCTATTTCCGTTTCGCTTCTTTACTAGCTCAACTGCTTTTCTTATTGCTTCAGCCTTAGTTCTGGTTCTCGTCACGGGTGTTGGTATTCCCCCTGTAGCGGCATCGAGTTCCAGGATAGATTTCACGGCGAGTGCGGAATCATCCCAAATACTTGCTTTACCCATTCTTCCACCCTTACGGGTGTAATAAAGTGTATCCAGTATATAGATAGAGTTCAGCCTCGGAACTAATTCATTGATAATGCTGACCACCTCGGGAAAACTTTTACCCTCAGCGGCAGCTCTCGCTGCTTCCAGAACACAAAGTAGTTGTGCTCCACATTCAACGCGTGAGTCAATCACTTCGATGGTGGTGTTGGGTAACTCATCTTTAGCCATGTTTTTGGCTTTCATAGCCTGTTTATAACCCATGCCAATCCATGAGGTATAATGGATATGTAAGATAGCTTCTGCCTTTTGACTTAATTCCCGGTAACCTTCAAGATATTGTGCGGCGGTGGGCGATGAGGTTGTAGGCAAATTATCCTTTTGTAATAATCGAGCATAGAATTGGTCTTTATCCAACTCCGTTTCCATGTAGCTTTTACCATCCATTAGTATATGAAGAGGTACTAATTTAATATTAAAATCCTCGGCCATTTTTGGTGGTATTCCAGATAGGGTGTCAGCCATAATAGCTACTTGATTCACTGTGGCTTCCTTTCATTAAGTTGATGTATTGTTGGTCAATACATCGTAGTCCGATGCTTGTATAATATCATATAGGGTATTCCTGTCAAGTATCAATCGTGATATTGTTTGGCAATGAATGGCTGTTATCTTTGGGCAGAGCGAAGGAAATGAATACTTTCCCTTCGCTTTGTTGGAGTTCAATGTATCAGTCAGGCAAGCCAGATGATATTAATCTGTCGAAGATTAGCTTCTCTACCATTGAACGAACATCGGCATAATCACATGCACATAGTTGTCTGTACCTATAGGGCGGATAACTCCTGGGCTTGATGGTGTAGTAACTTCCAGGGCAACTTGAGCAACCTGGGATTGGTGAAGGACACTGAGGACATCGGAAAGATATTTCACATTGAAAGCGATTTTGGCTTCTTCTCCATCAACCAGGGCATCGATTTCACTAACATTGCCGCCAACTTCCTCGGCTTGAGCTGAGGCAGTTATCTTACCCGGAGTAAGGTCGTCACCGGGGGTGATAACCAAACGGACTATGCCGCTGGCGTCACGGGCAAAGATGGAAGACATTTTGGTAACCTGCAGAAATTGGTTGATGTCTACCACTGCTCTGGTGGTATAGCTCTGGGGAATAACCTGGGCGTAGTTCGGGAAGGAACCCTGAATAAGCTGTGAGACCAATTCGGCGTTTTTGAGGCGGAAGAGCACCTGACTTTTTTGCTGGTTTGTGATGATTTCAACTGGCTCTTCCTGGTCAGCAATAAGGCGATTTAGCTCATTAAGACTTCTTGCCGGGATAATCACCGTTGCTTTCTGGCTGATTGGTGCACCGAGAGTCGTTTTGTGAACAGCCAGCCTGAAGCCATCAGCGGCTGCCAGGTTAAGCTGCTCGTTCTCAAACTCAGTGCTAATTCCAGTTAATACAGGGCGGGATTCTTCAGTTGCAGCAGCAAAGACAACCTGTGCGATTCCTTCTCTAAGGGCGGCTGCCTCAATGTTGGTGGTTATGCCATCGCTTACCTCGGGGATAGGTGGGAAATCTTCAGCATCAATGCCGTTGATATGAGCCTGGAAGCGCCCGCTTTTGAGTTCTAAGGTGTGGCTATTAGCTGGTAGGGTGATTTCAATTTGGTCATTGGGCAAAGAATTAACAAAGTCTATGAGCAATCTAGCTGGAATGGTTATAGTACCTTCCTGTTCCACTTTAGCGCCAATCCAACATGTAGTAGCCATTTCCAGGTTGGTGGCTGCTAGCTTGAGACGTGATTGCTCAGTGGCTAAAAGGATATTCTGGGTGATAGGCAATGTAGATCTGGTGGCTACGGCTCTACCAACCGTGCTTACTCCCCTGTTTAAATTCTCTTGAAGGCAAGATAGCTTCATAAGATACCTCCGACTGATTATCTATAGGTGACAGTATACTCTTGACGATTATAATGGTCAATGGGTCTGGTTGTAGAATCGTTCTAATATTTGCCCTACTTTCTGGCAGGCTCGGGCACGGTGGCTGATTTTATTTTTTTCCTTCAAAGGAAGCTCAGCCATGGTTTTACTCATATCGGGTAGATAAAAGATGGGGTCGTAGCCAAATCCTCTTTGCCCGATAGCCTCAAAGGCTATTATGCCACAACATTGACCATGACATAACTCTGATTGACCTTCTGGAGTAGCTATGGCAATAGCACATTTAAAGCAGGCAGTGCGCTTTTCCCAGGGAATGCCATCAAGTCTGGTCAGGAGATTTTTTATCTTATCTGTGTCTGTGGAATGTTCACCGGCGAAGCGTGCTGAGTGAATCCCCGGCTTGCCACCCAGAGCACTCACTTCAAGTCCTGAGTCATCGGCAATGGTAGTAAGTTGGCTCAATTTAGCATAGGAAATGGCTTTTAGTCTTGCGTTTTGCTCATAGCTATTTCCTGCTTCAGTGATGACCTGTGCTATTCCCTGCTCAGCAAGCGTTGTTATTTGATAGCCAAGGCCATCGAGGAGAAGGCGATATTCCCTGATCTTCCCCGGGTTGGTAGTAGCTAACAGGAGAATGGGCATTGTTACCTGTTAAATGTCCTGAAATCTTGGGGCCAGTTTATTGCTGACTTCTGGCATAGTGGTATATTCCATTTGTTCCAGTGGCAGGCGATGTGGCTCAAAGGGTCCCATACGGCGTAAGTAGTCAGCTATTTCATTTGCCTGCTTACGGGCTAAATCGAAGGCTATATCGTCAAACAAATCATTAGCGCCGATAAGCTTACCATTCGCTAGCTGAAAACCAGCAGCTATCACCCTCGGAGGACCATCGAATCGAGTACACTTTGCTTGATGAAAAGCAACTGGCATTAATGGACCATGATGAGAACCCCTCATCCAACCTTCCACTATATTGGGTGAGGCAAAGGGCTCCAGTATTTCGCCAACAGCAGGGAAGTTACCCTGAGACCTGACAATGCATACAGGGTCGTCTTTGCCTACGTATCTGCCGGCAATGAGGGATAAACGTTGAGTGGAGGTGACGGAGGCAATTTCTC
>DAOVDO010000124.1 GCA_030669525.1 Dehalococcoidia bacterium
TAAATATTTATATAAACAGGGAAATACTGGTTTTAGCGTTGCGTTCCACTTGCCCACCCAGGAGGGGTATGATTCAGACCATCCATTAGCATGTGGAGAGGTTGGGAAGTGTGGTGTTGCCATAGACTCGCTGCAAGACATGGAGGGACTTTGGGATGGCATCCCACTGGCAGACGTGAGCACATCAATGACGATTAACGCCACTGCGCCAATATTGCTGGCCATGTATATTGCAGCCGCAGAAAAGCAAGGAGCAGATAGGAGCAAGCTTAGAGGAACTGTTCAAAACGATATACTGAAGGAATATATCGCTAGAAATACTTACATTTTTGGACCAGCTCCATCAATGCGACTGGTGACCGATGTTTGTTCTTACTGTGCTCAAGATATGCCTTATTGGAACTCGATAAGCATTAGTGGGTACCATATACGGGAAGCTGGTGCAACGGCTATTCAAGAAGCTGCGTTCACCATTGCCAATGGAATTGCCTACGTGCAAGCGATGATAGATAAGGGCATGGAAGTTGATTCTTTTGCCCCCCGGTTTTCCTTCTTCTTCGCTGCTTATACTAATGTCCTTGAAGAGGTTGCCAAATTTAGGGCGCTGCGCCGTATATGGGCTAAGATAATGAAAGAAAGATTTGGTGCCCAAAATCCACGTTCCCTGATGTTAAGGTATCACGTTCAACCCGATGGGTTCACGCTAACAGATCAGCAGCCACTTAATAATATAGTCAGGGTAACGCTGCAGGCTCTGGCTGCCACAATGGGAGGCTGTCAGTCTCTGCATACTAATTCGTTTGATGAGGCACTTGCCCTGCCCACTGAGCAAGCAGTGCAAGTTGCTTTAAGGACTCAGCAAATTATTGCCTACGAGAGCGGTATAGCTGATACCGTTGACCCTCTTGGCGGTTCATATTATATTGAGTGGTTGACCAATGTAATAGAGGATGGAGCGTTGCAATATATTAATAAAATCGATGAAATGGGTGGGGCGTTAGAGGCAGTAAAACAGGGATATATTCAAAGGGAAATTGCACAATCGGCTTATAATTATCAAAAAGCGGTAGATTCCAGCGAACAAATTATCGTTAGTGTTAATAAGTTTGCCACTGAGGATGAACTCACTCCACGGATATTGGAAATAGATGAAACTACAGAGAAGGGACAGGTAGAGAGACTAAAAAGATTGAAACAGGAGAGGGACAATAAGAAGGTGAGTGAAGCATTGAATAGGGTGCGTCAGATAGCACAGACTGATGAGAATATCATGCCAGTGTTGGTGGAAGCGGTTAAAGTTTATGCCACCGTGGGAGAGATTAGCGACGCACTTCGGGATGTATTCGGTGAGTATAAGGAGCCAAGTATAATCTAATTGTTATAATATTATTTAGAAGGGGGAATGCTAGCTATGACAGTCAGCACAGGCAGAAAAATACGGGTCATGGTTGCTAAGCCCGGTCTGGACGGGCATGATAGAGGGGTTAAAGTTGTAGCACGGGGTCTTAAGGATGCCGGAATGGAAGTAATTTACCTTGGGTTACGCTTAACGCCAGAGCAAATTACTGAAGCGGCTATACAAGAGGATGTAGATGCAATTGGACTGAGCTGCCTCTCGAATGCTCATATGACTTTATTCCCCAGAGTAGCAGAGCTTATCAGAGAGAAGACCAATAAGGATATTTTCATTATTGGTGGTGGTATCATACCTAAGAAAGATATTCCTAAGCTAAAAGAAGCTGGCATTACCCGGATATTCGGTCCAGGTACGCCTATTTCTGAGATTAGTAAATTTCTTGAGACAAGATTGCAAGGAGGAGAAAACAAAGATGCTAAAAGTTGACCACATAGGAATTGCCGTTAATAACATAGAAGAAGCAGTGAAATTATATACCGAGGTGCTTGGGTTAGAAGTTAGTGGAATGGAAACTGTGGAAGAGCAAAAGGTGAGAACCGCCATAATTCCTGTAGGTGACAGTAAAATTGAGTTGTTGGAGTCGACTTCTCCCGAAGGAGTAATAGCTAAGTATATTGAAAAGAGGGGGGAGGGAATGCATCATCTGGCTCTCGGCGTCGATAATCTTCAAAAGACACTGGAAATACTGAAAGAAAAAGGTATCCCGTTAATTGATGAAAAGCCCAGAAAGGGTGTTGAAAATACCAATATAGCATTCTTGCACCCCAAAGGAACAAAAATCTTACTGGAATTAGTGGAGCATTAAATGGACGAAGAAAAACAAGTAAAAGAAGCTCTATTAGCTGACCTGGAAGGGCGACGAGAAAAGATAAGGGGGATGGGTGGAAGTGCACGGGTGGAAAGGCAGAAAAAGAGAGGCAAGTTAACTGCACGAGAAAGGATAGATACACTGTTGGATGAGGGGACGTTCCGCGAGATTGGGATGTTTGCCAGGAGCAGGGGGGCAGCCTCGGCTGAAGAAGCTCCCGCCGACGGGGTGATTACAGGATATGGAGAAATTGATGGAAAGAAGATTTTTATCTACTCTCAGGATTTCACCAGTGTAGGGGGCACCCTGGCGGAAATACACGCCCAAAAAATCTGTAATGTGTTAGATGGAGCGTTGAAAGTAGGCTGTCCGGTTATAGGCATAAATGATTCCGGTGGGGCGAGAATTCAGGATGGAGTTGATGCTTTGGCGGGGTACGGCAAGATGTTTTATAGAAATACACTGGCCTCAGGGATAATACCACAGATATGCGCTATCATTGGGCCTTGTGCTGGAGGTGCAGTTTATTCTCCGGCATTGATGGACTTTGTGTTTATGGTTAAAGGGGTAAGCTATGCCTTTATTACTGGACCAAGGGTGGTCAGGGCAATATTGGGGCAGGAAATTAGCGAAGAGGAATTGGGTGGAGCTGCTGTTGTTCAGAGAAAAGCGGGGGTTGCTTGCCGCTCTGAGAACAGTGAACAGGAATGCTTTCAGAATATAAAGGAATTATTGAGCTATTTACCGTCAAATAACAGGGAACCCCCTAAGAGAGTTGATTGGGGAGATAGCCCAAAGCGTACAGATTCAGCTCTGTTTGATGTTGTCCCGGCGAATCCGAACAAGCCCTATGATATGTACAAACTGATTGAGAGCATATTTGATCAAAGGAGTGACGGGAGGGGAAATTATTTCGAGTTATTCCCGGAGTTTGCTACCAATATAATAACCTGTTTCTCCAGGCTGAATGGATGGGTAGTGGGTATCATTGCCAATCAACCAGGGTCAAAGGCAGGGTGCTTGGATATTGATGCCAGTGATAAAGCATCCAGATTCATCAGATTCTGTGATGCTTTCGATATACCAATTATTAATTTAGTTGATGTGCCAGGGTATCTGCCAGGGACAGACCAGGAATGGGGTGGAATAATAAGGCACGGAGCTAAAATGCTTTTCGCTTATTCTGAAGCGACTGTGCCAAAGATAACGCTCACTATTAGAAAAGCTTATGGGGGTTCATACCTTGGGATGTGTTCCAAGGACCTGGGAGCTGACCTTGTGTTGTGCTGGCCTACCACTGAGTTAGCGGTAATGGGGCCAGAGGGGGCAGCGCCCATAATATACAGAAAAGAGTTGGAAAAGGCAGAAAATCCCCAGGAGCTGTTGCAGGAGAAGATAAAGGAATATCGGGAGGAGTTTGCTAATCCATACCGCGCCGCGGAACATTTACATACTGATGATATAATCGACCCCTCAGAGACAAGGCCTCGGTTAATAGAAGCCCTGGAAGCAATAAGGACTAAAGCCGAAGAAAGACCCAGGAAGAAACATAGCGTTATGCCAACCTAGAATTGCGTGCATATAGAACTTAACTTGGTTTGATTTTTTCTTGTTAACCTCCGTAGTGGACAATAGAATGGGGCAAGGAATTCGTAGCTGCTTAAGTGGTAAGAATTATCATAATTGAATCCTGATGCT
>DAOVDO010000044.1 GCA_030669525.1 Dehalococcoidia bacterium
CAGCAGCGGATACGCTCTTAATGTCAATTCGCCAGCCTGTGAGTTTTGCCGCCAATCTGGCATTTTGCCCTTCTTTTCCTATAGCCAGAGATAATTGCCTATCGGGAACAATCACAGTAGCAGTATTTTCCGCCCCATTTAATTCAATACTTGCTACTTGAGCAGGGCTAAGGGCATTGGAGATGAATATCTTATGATCAGCATGCCACTGTATTACATCTATTTTCTCACCATTCAGTTCGTTGATAATACTTTGCAGTCTGATACTTCGAGAGCCTAGACAGCAGCCTACAGGATCGACACCTTCCTGACAAGTTGCCACAGCTACTTTACTTCGCCGTCCAGCCTCACGTGCCACGGCTTTTACCTCCACAACACCACCGTGAATTTCAGGGATTTCCAGTTCAAAAAGGCGCCGCATAAGACTCGGATGGGAGCGGGAAACTACTATTTGAGGTCCCCTTGCTCCCTGGCTTATCTCTAAGAGATAGAATCTGAGCTGTTGCCCCCTATGATATCGTTCATTAGGTACTTGCTCCTCAAAAGGAAGTAGTGCTTCTGTCTTACCTAAATTAACATAGATTTGTTTGGGCTGTATAAACTGGATTATCCCACTGACAATTTCACCTTCCCTGCTGGCAAAACGCTCATAGGTTGCATGGTGCTCTGCTTCGCGTAACCGCTGTAAAACAACCTGCCTCGCTGTCTGGGCCGCAATACGCCCGGCATTGCCAGGTGTAGACTCTATCTCAACTACTTCACCAACCTGGACGTTAACATTTAATTCTTGGGCTTCAGCTAAACAAATTTCCTTAAGCGGTTCCGTGACCGTATCAGCCACGATTTTCCTGATATAGACCCTGATATCAGCAGCATCAGGATCAATCTTGACTGAGATATCCTGCTCGCGGTTGAAAACATCCTTTTTATATGCTGAGACAAGCGCAGTTTCCAGGATAGACAATACCACATCTTTAGATAAGTTCCTCTCAGCCGCAAGCTGAGTGATGGCTGCCATAAACTCTCTCTTCATTTGTTTCTTATCTCAATATAAACTTAACAAAAAAGTGGGTTTTTGCCCACTTAATTAAATATTATTCTTTTAATTTTCTAATCTAACATGATTTAATTAAAAATGCAAAAATGAAAGCGTTAGTTCAACGAGTTACCAGTGCTTCAGTAACCATCAATAACAGAGTAGAGGGCAGAATTGGCCCAGGGCTGGTAGTTTTTCTTGGCATCGCCAAATGCGATTCACAAAAAGACGCCTGCTACTTGGCAGATAAGGTAGTTAACTTACGCATTTTTTCTAACGACGCAGGTAAATTTGCCCTCTCTGCGCTTGAAACAAAAAGAGAAATTCTGATAGTCAGTCAGTTCACCCTTTTGGCAGATTCACGCAAGGGGAGACGTCCCAGCTTCACCGAAGCAGCTCCACCAGATACAGCTAAAAAATTATATAACTCTTTTGTGAACCAAGTTCGCTCCAGTGGCCTGAAAACAGCAACGGGGGCTTTTCAAGAACACATGCTGGTTGAGATACAAAACGATGGACCGGTCACATTAATGCTGGAAAGTAAAAGCAAATAATTGCATCAGCAACCGCTTGCAACAATTCCGTCGACCTGTTATAATCCCGTTTCCAATGCTCTGCTACGAAATCCTGAGAGAAAAAGGTCATCGCCTGACTCCGCAGCGATTGTTAATTCTTAAAATCATCTATAATGCAAATAGCCACATCAGCGCTGAAGAGATCTACGAAAAGCTACATGCTTGCTATCCTTACACTAACATCTCCACCGTCTATCGCACCCTGGAGTTATTGAAGGAATTAGACCTAGTAAACGAAACCGACTTCGGCGATGGACGTGCCCGCTATCATAACGCCAAGAAGGGACATCACCACCACCTGGTTTGCCGCAGATGCAACAAGCTAACGGACCTGGATGAATCCGTGCTGTATCCATTAAAGGAAACACTGCTTCATGACTATGGTTTTGAAGCTGATCTGAGACACTTAGCCATTTCAGGAGAATGTAAAGATTGCCGTGAGAGCAGGGACTAAATTTTTTTGTGCCAAGTTATTGCAACTAATTGCAAAAAGGTCAACAATGAAAGGAGAAAATCACGATGAAAAGATTCTTGCTGCAGATCATGTCAATATTACTTTTAGGAGTACTCCTTACACCAATATCCTGTGCCCGCCCAGTAGCTGATATCATGACTGGAAGCTCACTCATAGCTGATATCACACAGGATATAGCTAATGGTAAACTGGAGGTGCATAACCTTATACCCCCAGGGATGTGCCCCGGACATTACGATGTAAAGCCCAGTGATGTTGAGATGCTAGCCAGCAGTAAAGCCCTCATTATCCACAACTGGCAGCAGGACAAGGCAAACATAACAGGACTTATCAAAGCAGCCGATAATGCCAATCTTATCATTGAAATTATTGACATCCCTGATGCCCCAATGATACCCGGAGTCCAGGCTGAAGCCACTGGTAAAATCGCCCAGACGCTTAGTGAGATAGACCCGGCAAACTCAGCACATTACCAGGAGAGAGCCAATGAAAGAACACAAGCTGTTCTGGCTAAGGGCGAAGAAATAGAAAACAGATTGCTTGAGGCAGAAGTAGACGGTGTAAAAGTTATCTGTTCCAAAATGCAGGCGGAATTTATAAACTGGGCTGGATTTGACGTTGTAGCTACCTATGGTCGCCCCGAAGAACTGAGTGTAGCAGAAATGGAACAATTGATAACTCAAGCCAGACAAGCTGGTGTAGCTCTGGTTATAGATAATCTGCAAAGCGGCGGAACTGCGACAAGCGAGACCATGGCACAGGATATTGGGGCTATACAGGTAATCATAACCAATTTTCCTGGTGGCTTTAAAGGAACCGAGACCTGGGAGAAGGCGATAGACAAGAATGTTGATTTGTTACTCCAGGCCCTGGCTGAGTGGAGACAATAACATGGATAACGAGGTTATCAACATCAAGGATGCCGTTGTCTCCTACCGGGAAGATGTAGCCCTGCAGGGTGTATCCCTGAAGGTGAAGCAAGGGGAGTTCATCGGTATCATTGGTCCCAATGGCGCTGGTAAAACCACTTTACTCACCGTAATCAATGGTTTAGGCAAACTGGTTCAAGGTGAAGCCTGGGTGTTAGGCATACCTGTGAATGGAAGCAACGGCATCAAACTGAGAAAGCGAATAGGCTATGTGGCGCAGGTTGAGAATATTGACCCCCGATTGCCCATCAATGTAAGGGAGACCGTAATGGTAGGCCGTTATGGTCGTCTGGGGCTATTCCACCAGCCAACGAAAACCCACTGGGAAATTGTAGACAGAGCACTGGATATGGTTGGCATAGCCCATCTATCGCAGCGTCCTATAGGGCATCTATCTGGAGGTGAATATCAAAGAGCAGCTATCGCCAGGGCACTGGTACAGCAGCCCGATATATTCCTCCTTGACGAGCCCACGGCTGCTATCGATGAGAGAGCTCAATGGGAAATCTTAAAGCTCATACAGTCCATACACAACAAGCAACACATGACCACCATGTTCGTCACTCATGACCTCAGACAACTGCCTTCTATTTGCCAGCGGCTGATTCTGATGAAAGAAGGTAAAATCTTCCAGCAAGGAAGCCCCAAATCAATGCTCAGAAAGGATATTTTGAATCAACTTTACGGAGCTCCTATCCCAGTTCCAATTTAGACCACTCGCAGCTAACAGCAAAGAACCATGGATTTTTCTGTACTACAGTACCAATTTATGCAAAATGCCATCCTTGCCGGGTTATGTGGTGGTATAACCTGTTCCATTATTGGTGTCTTTGTGGTTACCATGCATCTCTCTTTCATCGGGGTATGTATCGCCCACGCTGCCTTTGCTGGGGCTCTCCTTGGCATATGGTTGGGATTTAACCCCCTCGCTGGTGCTTTAGCTTTCAGCCTGGCTTCAGCAGCCGTCATTGGACCTATGGCTGACCGCGGAGAATTAAACCTCGATACTTCAATTGGCATCGTCTTCTCCCTTATGCTGGGACTGGCCTTCCTGTTTCTGGGTATGATGCCAGGTTCTCGAACCGAAGCCCTGAACCTATTCTGGGGAAGTATCCTTACCACCACCAGACAGGATTTGATTTTCCTGCTTGTAGTAACAGGTATAATAATCGCACTGATAGCTACCTTCTATAAGGAAATCCAGTCGGTAATTTGCCACCGACAGGTAGCCATGGCAGTAGGTATCCCCGCTACCCTAATTTTTTATGGTCTGCTACTTGTTACCGGGCTAACCATTACTGCCTCAATGCGGAGCATCGGCGGCTTGCTCATCTATAGCCTGATATTAAATCCCGCAGCAGCAGCATATCAACTTACTTACAGCTTAAAACGAATGCTATTAATCGCCTCCGCCTTTGGCGTTATTTCATGTTGGGCAGGACTGGCAGCCTCTTACTTCCTGGATATTCCCTCAGGAGCGTCTATCGTGATAACATCTTCCATTATATTCGGCCTGGCAACAGCATTTTCTCCCAAGAGAAAGATAAAAAGATGGCAACAAATTCAACTAACAAGTTAGATAAGCAACGTCAACACTACTTCGACCAGCTGGCTTCAAATTGGGACAGCGAGCTCACTCCAGAGAGTGTGGAGTGCCTCAGTAATATCATTAACGAACTTAATATCCATTCTGGGAGCCGCGTGCTCGATATTGGGAGCGGCACAGGCATCCTACTCCCCTTTTTAGTCCAGGCGGTAGGAGGAGGTGGAGGAATCATAGCCCTGGACTTCTCGGCAAAGATGTTGTACCAGGCTAAAGCTAAAGGATTCCTGCCTCTTGTGGCTTTTATTCAAGCTGATGTTGCAGCCCTCCCTTTACCCAACCAATTCGCCGATTTAGCTTTATGCTACAGCGCTTTCCCCCACTTTGGAGACAAATTAAAGTCACTCAAAGAAATAGCCCGGGTGATTAAAAGCAACGGCCGGTTAGTCATCTGTCATACCGCAAGCAGAAACACAATTAATCAACTACACAAATCCATTGGCGGAATAATTACTAACGACATTCTACCAGATGAATCGCAACTGAGAGAACTGATGAAGCATGTTGGTTTCACAATAGTCCACCTGGAAGATACTCCAAAACGCTATCTAGTCATCGCCAGGAAGATTAGCAAAGCTCTAGATTAATATCCAAAGCCTTAACCGAATGTGTGAGGGCACCAACCGATATAATATCAACCCCAGTTTCAGCAACCGCCCGAACATTATCCAATGTAATTCCTCCCGAGGCTTCAATTAACACACGTCCATGGATAATGTTAACTGTTGTGCGCATATCCTCCAGATTCATATTATCAAGCATAATAATATCTACCTCGGATTCAGCAGCTTCCAGAGCTTCTTGCACAGTTTTTACCTCCACTTCCACACTTAGCAACTTTGAGGTATTTCTCTGCACCTTTGCCACAATGTCTCTTAGATTCAATCCACGGCTGCGAAGTGCTAGTATATGATTATCCTTAACGAGTATGGCATCTCCCAGATTCATGCGATGACTCTCCCCACCACCAACCCGAACAGCATATTTCTCCAGTACCCTTAAACCAGGCGTCGTCTTTCTGGTATCGGTAATGCGTACTGGCAACCCCTTGACCGCTTCCACATAGTGATTTGTCTGCGAAGCGATACCACTGAGCCTCTGCAGGAAGTTCAGCACCACCCTCTCCGCTTTGAGAATACTGGCTATTTTACCTTCCACCTTGGCGATTACATCTCCTGCCTTAACACTGGATCCGTCTTCAAGCGATACATCTATTTTTAGCTCCGTGTCTACCTTGTGAAATACCTTCTCGGCCACATCAATCCCGGCTAAAATGCCCTTATCCTTTGCTATGATGGAGGCGACACCTTGCTGGTCATCCGAGATTAAAGCCTGGGTAGTAACATCACCCTGGCCAAGATCCTCGGCTAAAGCACGGATAACTATTTCTTCAATCTGAGCATCAACTAGCATTTTTTCTCTTGAAAAATATGTGCCGTTGCCAGGCAGGTGAGGACTGTGGATAATCAGTGCGGAAATGAGCACCACGGCTTTCCTCACGGAGCAAAGCAGCCTCAGTCATCAATCGAGCGCACAGAATAAGATTCGCCAGTTCATATGAAGAACGATCACTGGTTTGGGGCAGTGAGCACTGCCACGTAGCTAATATATTTGCAGCGTCGCTCAGGTTTTCGCCAGAACGAATAATGCCTACTTTATCCCACATTAGAGCCTGTAACCTGGGCAGGCTAAGTGATGGTACACTGAGCATCGGCTCACGGTCAGGGAGGAAGTTATAGTCCGCTTCCCTATCTCTCCCCCCACAACTATCATGGGAAACGCCAACCTCGGTTCTCCGTACTACACGTTTACTAAAAACAAGTGCCTCCAGCAATGAATTCGATGCCAGCCTGTTAGCGCCATGTGCTCCAGTACAAGCAGCTTCGCCAGAAACAAACAACCCTGGAATATTCGTCTCGCCCCAGTCATTTACCTTCACCCCCCCCATAAGGTAATGCGCTGCTGGCGCTACTGGGATAAATTCCTTGGTGATATCCAGGTCATGTTCCAGACAAAAATGATAAATATGAGGGAAGCGAGTGGTAATCAAGTTGGATGGCAAGTGTGTAACATCAAGAAAAACCTTATCACTGTCCGTCTTTCTCATTTCATAGACAACGCTCCGAGCTACTACATCCCTTGGTGCCAGCTCAGCCTCGGCAACATAATCAGTCATAAATCGATGCCCTTCTACATTTCTAAGCACGCCCCCCTCACCTCTTACCGCTTCTGAGATGAGAAAAGGATCCACTCCTGGTAGGCGAAAAACAGTAGGATGAAATTGGAAAAATTCCATATCACCAATTTCAGCGCTAGCCTTAAAAGCCAGTGCTATGCCATCCCCGGTAACCACATCGGAATTGGTGGTATATTTGAACAGTCGACCCAACCCACCGGTAGCTAAAATAAGAACCCGGCAGCCATATTCCTCCTCCTCACCACTCCGACAATCAAGAGCCCTCAAGCCCTCCACCCTGCCACTACCTATTAAAATCTCGCTGGCCATGCAATGTTCTAAAACCTTAACCGGGACACTACGCACTTTCTGACTTAAGCTAACTTCGACATGCTCGCCCGTAGCATCACCACCAGCATGAATAATGCGCTGGACACTGTGAGCAGCCTCTCTAGTCAGAGTAATTTCACCATTTAAGGTATCAAAAGGACCTTCGAACTTGATTAAGTCGGCCACACAATCAGCAGCTTCCTCAGTTAAAATGCGCACCGCCC
>DAOVDO010000039.1 GCA_030669525.1 Dehalococcoidia bacterium
TGAGCCTTTGTGAGAAAGAGCCCACATCATTGGCACCACCACTACCCGGTAGGCGAACCTTGGGCCTATCATGGTCGCCTATAACGGTGGTGTTGATATTCCCATACATATCTATCTGGGCAGCACACAAAAATCCATAATCTATATATCCCGCCTGTGAAAGCGACATCACATCGTGCATACTGGAAGCACATACGGCTTTATAAAAAGTTCTAGAGTCACCTACAGAGATGGGCAGCTCATGCATCATGGGCCCCATGCTGCCAGCTTCAAATACTATGAACAGGTTAGGAGCATGTGTTTTTTGAGCCAGCATGGAGGCTATCATGGGAAGCCCTGTGCCAACAAAAACGGATTTTTTATCTTCCAACACCTTGGCACCATTGCACGCCAGTAATTCTCTTAAATTATAGTTAGTCTCTACAGCCATATCGTTCTAAATCCTCCTTAATTTTATGACTTCACTTATATGACACAGCCTTCATCGGCTCCCGGTAAAATTCCCTTCTCTTTAGATAGTCTAAAAGTTTTAATCCTCCACAAAGCTCCAAATACTCCTCAAAGTTGTCAACACCGAAAACATATTTCTGCAGGTACTGTTCTACGCCTCCAGGGTTTCTGGAGAGTTTTAACCATTCAGCTATATTGTCTTCATCAAACCAGTACATGCAAGGCATTTCACAGGGATGTGACCCATAAGGAGTTTCAACCACAGCATCTACCACAAAGAAAGGTATACTTGTTTTCCAGGGTTCTCTTCGAATAACTTCATTATCTACTATCTCTTCAGTGGTAATTATCAATCTCCGTGCACACCTTGAAAGTTCAGTGTCCTCTATTATAATTCCATCTATTTGGGCATTGCCATAAATATCGCACCGGTGAACATGTATGGATGCCACATCAGGATAGCCTGCAGGAATTAGATTTATTGGTTTGCCACTAAACGGGTCTGTGACAACTTTACAAGAGCTATATCGGCCAGTATCGGTACCAAGTAAGTTGCGGCTAGGTATGAAGGGCAGCCCCATCATTGCAGCCAGCCACCGCCATTGATACCCGGCATTGCTGGTCTCTGCGATAACTTTACACTCCCCACTTTCCACCTTTTTTCTCGAGGCTGGAGATAATCCTCTAAGCTCATGTCCAAAACAATAGGCCACTTCCACCTTATTTACACATCCTGCACCTACGAGTAAATCCACATCGTGGACTGCCGTCTTACCAGCCATAACCAGATTTCGTTTCTTCTGTCTGATTATCTCATAGAGAATAGCCATTGACACCCTTATATGTCCAAACCCTCCAAATGCTATGAAATCACCGTCACGAACAAATTTAGAGACGGCTTCCTTAGTCGACATGGTTTTATCCTTCAACTCACGGGACTTGTTTTTTAGCACCCACTCCCTGGCTTCATCCGGATCATGCCAGCCTACAAGCTCACCCTTGCCTTCCTGTAATACTTGCATCTTATTTACCTTTACCTCCTTTTTAACAGCATAATACTTTCCCAAACGGCTAATGATATTTAAATTTGCACCACTTGTCAATTCGACCTCAATCTCCTTGATATGATACCATTACAAGTTTGTGACAATCCGCATTGAAGTAATCTCCTTCGACACTAAAAGAACATCGGCTGCATTCGATTGTGGTGAATCGCCTATGGATTTGATCCTATCAGAATTCTGTTTACTGGCTTAGTTATGGGAGTTAATTGGGCGCAGGTACTATTCAACTCAGTAATCACAGGAAGCCTTTATCTTATAGGCGCCGTGGGGCTTACCTTAACCTATGGCTTATCTAACTTCCCCAACTTTGCTCACGCCGAACTCATCACCCTGGGCGCTTTTATTGGTTACTTTGTAGCTGAGCAACTTGGATTGGGACTGCCTGCAGCCCTTGTTGTTTCATTCTTAATTAGCGGCGCAGTAGGTTTTCTATGTTATCGCGGCATCTTCCAACCCCTCGCCAAAAGGGGAGCTACTATGATTCATCTTATGGTAGCCTCTATTGCACTGGGCTTTATCCTCAGATACTCCATCGGTTCTGCCTGGACATGGGAACCATTGTACTTCAGCTCCAACTGGCCTGCCTTTGATTTTGGTCCGCTCAGAATCACCGGCCTCTGGCTATGGCTGATCTTTACCGCCCTGGCCCTGGCAGTCATTATGCATTTTGTTTTGGTAAAAACTAAGATAGGCAAAGCTATCAGGGCCACTTCCAGCAATCGCGAATTGGCACTGGCCTCTGGAATCAATGTTGACCGAGTAATCTGGATTACCTGGTTTATTGGTGCTGGTCTGGCTGCAGTTGCCGGAATCTTTCGCGGCGCCGACACTCAAATCTGGCCTTTAACTGGCTGGGATATCATACTGCCCATCTTCGCCGTCGTCATACTTGGTGGAATCGGTAACTTTTATGGCGCTATAACTGCAGCCTTTATCATCGGTTTAGCCGAAAATGTTGGTGTGGTAGGACTGGTCGCTCTTGGACTTTCGACCACATACCGAATAGGTATAGCTTTCGTAATTCTGATAGTAACTTTGATTTTAAAGCCGCAGGGATTAGCCATGCTATTCAGGAGATGTTAGTTTGGATCCTTTATTATATGTGCTCGACCTGGTTGTTTATACTGGCATCTTTGCCATAGTAGCTCTGAGCTTGAACCTGGAGTTTGGCTTTGCGGGGTTAGCCAATTTTGGTAAAGTAGCCTTCTTTCTCGTCGGCGCTTACTCTTATGCCCTGCTTTCCCAAGCTGGTATTCCCTTTTACCTTTGCCTTATTGCTGGTGCCCTAATCTCATCCCTTTTTGGCCTGCTTATTTCTCTGCCTGCCTTAAGGTTAAGGGCAGACTACCTGGCCATAGTGGTCTTGACCTTTGGTGAAATACTGCGGCTAATTGTTAAATCCGAGGATTGGATTGCCGGAGGTGACTGGGGGATAGCAGTTTCTCCAGCGATTTCTCTGACGGGGGCTTCCCATAGAGCTGATGCCCTAATAAACATAGGACTGGTCTATTTATGCCTGTTTATCTGTTTCTTTATAATTCAGTTAGTAACGAACTCCCCTTATGGTCGAGTGATACGAGCTATAAGGGAAGATGAGGTAGCAGCCGAGGCACTTGGTAAGAATAGAGCCAAATACAAAGCCCAGATTTTTATGTTAGGTTCAGCCATGGCCGGGCTGGCTGGCGGACTTTACGCTCAATATCTTCAGTGTATTCTTCCCAATATGTTTCTGCCCATTATCACCTTTACCGTGTGGATAATGGTTCTTCTAGGCGGACCAGCCAATAACTGGGGGGCTTTGTTGGGTGCTGGATTAGTGGAGCTTTTTGACCGGGGTTCAAATATAGCCAAAGATTACTTAATCCTGCCAATTGACCCCAATAACTTGCAATATATTCTATTTGGTGTTTTAATTATTCTCGTTTTATTTTATAGACCACAGGGTTTATTGAAGGAAAGTCGGATTAAGACAAAAGCATTGGAGTTAGCGCGATATGCAAAAAGTGCTGTTAAGAACAATAGAGGCTAGCAAGCACTTCGGTGTTCGTATCTTCATCTTTACACAGCCCCTGAGGAGAGGGGCTGCGTACAAATAACTATTAGCGAAACACTTCTCAGTTCGCTAGGGTTCCCTGGTGAATACATTAACTTCCCTTATATGACGACAGCGCATGTTTCAGCAGGCGAATAAACAAGTGAAATCAGAAACAATTCAATATGGAAGAAACATTATTAAAAATAACAGAAATTAGCAAACACTTTGGTGGTGTTTATGCCGTCAATGGTGTAAGTCTGGATGTTAAGAAAGGTGGTATCTGGGGTCTGGTCGGACCCAATGGCAGCGGCAAAACCACCTTGTTTAACACTATTCTTGGTCTTCACAGACCAGATGAAGGGAACATCTACTTTAATGGTACCTGTACCAACAGGTTAGCTCCTCATCAGATTTATTCCTTAGGATTGGTCAATGTCTTTCAGCTACCTCGATTGTTTCTTCAAATGAGCGTATTGGACAACATGCTCGTAGCAGCACGAGGGCACCAGGGCGATAGACTTGTAAACAGCCTCTTCCGTAGAAAAGGATGGCAGGAGCAGGAGAAAGTGCTGATAGATGAAGCCCTGCAGTTCCTTGAGTTTGTGGAATTAGATAAACTGGCATTTTCTCCCGCAGGGGAACTCTCTGGAGGACAAAGAAAACTCCTGGAATTAGCCAGAGGACTAATGGCCAAGCCAAGGCTTTTGCTGCTCGATGAACCGGCAGCAGGAATAAATCCCGTACTGGGTGAGAAGATATTCCAGCAACTGCAGGAATTCTCTCACAACGGCATAACGTTTTTCGTCGTTGAGCATAGACTGGAGCTATTGTTTGAGTATGCCAACTGGGTCTATGTTATGGACAAGGGGAAGACAATAGCTGGAGGACATCCTCAAGACATAATCAACGAACCTGTCTTCTATCAAGCATATCTGGGGGAGGAGTAAGTGGAACCCCTCCTCATAGCTAACAATATCTACGCCGGCTACGGTGATGTCATTATTGTTCATGACGTTTCCATAAAGGTGGCTGAGGGGGAGATTGTGGCTATTGTGGGACCTAATGGCAGTGGAAAGTCAACCTTGATTAAAAGCTTTCTTGGTTTTGTAAAACTTTTTGAAGGCAATATCCTTTACCATGGTGAAGACATTACTGGCATAGCTTCCGACCGGGCAGTAAGTATGGGCATAGGCTATGTTCCCCAAATGAATAACATCTTCCCCAATCTCACCATACACGAAAATTTAGACATGGGAGCTTACCATAGAAAGGGTAAAGCCTCTATCAAAACAGGAATCAGGGAAATTTTCGACATGTTTCCCGAACTCGAGGAGAGGAAAAATGCCCTGGCGGGAAACCTGAGCGGCGGTGAACGGCAGATGTTAGCCATAGCCAGGGCCATGATGGCAGAGCCTAGAGTACTGTTGCTTGACGAGCCACTGGCTTCTCTATCCCCCAAACCAGCGAACGTTATCCTGTCAAAAATGAAAAAAATTAAAGCAGGCGGCACAGCTATAGTAATCGTGGAACAAAATGTCAAGAAAGCCCTGAGCATCTCCAGCCGCGGCTACGTCCTGGTTAATGGCGCCTGTGCCATGGAAGGAGATGCTGATTCTCTGTTTGCTGAAGAATCCTCCAAACAGCGTTTTCTCGGTTTAAAGGCCAACAGGTGTTGACACGAGCTTGACCTTCATGCACAATATATCACTAATTTTTTAGAAGGGAGAAAGATATGATTAAAAAACTATTACTGGTGGTGGGGATGTTATGCTTGCTGATTCCAGCAGTAGCTTGTGCTCCAAAGGAATCAGAGACTATCAAGATAGGCTGTCTGCTGGATACTACTGCAGATCTGGGACCTATGGGTCTCAGGATACTGAATGGTGCCAGGCTTGCGGTTGATGAAATCAACGCCGCCGGCGGAGTACTGGGAAAGCAAGTGGAACTGGTGGAGGAAGATGGCCAAACTGATGCGCAGAAAGGCTTTGACCGGGTTAAGAAGATGATTGAGGTAAATGGGGTACAGGTAATCGCTGGCCCTATGATTACCGGAGCATCCCTACTTTCAATTCCGTATGTAAAGGGGCAAAATGTTCCGTTAATAAGCCCATCAGCCACAGGAATACCACTTTCTGAAACAGATGGTACAGAGTGGTTCTTCCGTACATGTCTTCGTGATGATGCTCAAGGCCTGGTGCTAGCCGGCCTTATCAAGGACAAGGGCTATTCCAGGCTAGCCACCATAGTTCTGGATAACACTTATGGCAAAGGTTTGGAAGAGGCGATTGTTAGTCACCTTGAGGAAATTGGGTGGCAGGGTGAACATGTAGCACAAATACGGTATTCCGAGGGCACCAAGGACTACCGCACCGAGTTACAGCAAATTAAGGACAGCAACCCTGATGCTGTTTTTGCCTGCACCTATTGCGATGATGGCATTATAGTATTCAAGCAAGCTTTAGATTTGGGTCTGGACGAAGCTGCCTGGCTGGGTTGTGATGGTAACTATGGCTCTGGTCTGTTTAAAGAGCCAAAGTCTGCCGAGTTCATGGAGAAGGCTTTTGTTGCCGGCACCAGAACTGTAGGAGCAGGTCCAAGCTATGAACACTTCATTTCAGCGTATGAGGAGAAATACGGAGAAGGCTCTGAAGTCTACTGCGATACTATGTATGACGCTGTATGGGCAGCCGCCAAAGCAATTCAGGCAGCCGGCGTCTACGATGGTGAAGCTATAAGAAAAGCATTAACTCAACTGGAATTTGAAGGTGCTACTGGTCCTATTACCTTTAACGATATAGGCGATCGCACCGCTGGCACATTTGAAATCTGGGAAGTTGTGAAGGATGCTACAACTGAAACTGGTTACAAGAACGCCAGAATAGAGACAATTACCTGGAGCATGTAAGCAAATAGTAGCGATTATTTACTGGTCGCTATTTGTAGAGTGCTATCACAGCCAGATTGTGGTAGCATTCTACTTCATATGACAGGATATTTTAATGAGCATACAGAGCATGGAAAAAATTGACCAGCTAGACAATTTGAAAGTTACAGTTCAGGCAGAGGATTCTGTCTCTTTCGATAGCCCATACTTAGGGCAGCATGGAGTTTCCTTTCTACTTGAAGCAACAACAGGTACGGACATAAAAAGAATCCTGGTCGATGTAGGCCAAAATTCAGCAGCTCTGTTTAATAACATGAAACTCATGAATATCTCCCCATCAAGCATCAATGCAATTGTTCTAACCCACTGTCACTATGACCACACCAGGGGGATAGTGAATATGCTCAGGGAAATCGGGAAGGAAGGTATTCCCATATATGCTCATCCCGATATCTTCCGCCCTAATTTCCTCATAGATACTTATTTTAAGCATGTAGGTATTACGCCAGAAGATTCGAAGGAGAACATAGAGAAAACCGGTGGCTGTCTTTTTCTGGCCAAGGAACCCCTTATGATAATGCCCGGGATTATGACCACCGGTGAAGTAAAAAGGCAAACTGAGTTTGAACAGGTTGGAATAAAACTAAAAACAATAGAAAAAGGCAGCGTCGAAGATGACCAAATGCTGGATGACATCTCTGTTATAGCAAATGTCAAGGACAAAGGCCTGGTAATTGTAACCGGTTGTAGCCATGCTGGAATAGTCAATATTATTAAGCAGGCAGTAGAATTAACCGGTTGCCACAAGATAGTGGCCATCATTGGTGGTTTACATCTCTTGGGAGCATCTGATATCAGGATAAAGAGAACAGTTGAGGAGCTCTCCAAATTTAATATTGGGCAGATATGCGCAGGGCACTGCACCGGATTTAAAGCACAGGTTGAGCTCTATCTCACGTATAAGGAAAAATTCTCGCCGCTGCGTACCGGCATGCAATTTAATATTTAACTCCAGTATCTCCCCTGGAGTATTCACAGATTCACAAGTTAGTCTACATCTATATTGGCTCACGCAATCCTCCCTTCATACACCAGTAATTTGGGCAAATCTATTTCGTTACACGATGTATTGACATAAATAGATTAACACACTTAAAATAATTGATAATTAACTCGCGGAGGCTTCTACATGGTAAATATGAGCGGTCAACTGGTGAAAGTAGCTGTAGATGCAATGGGAGGGGATTACGCCCCCCAGGAAATAGTTAAGGGAGCAATTCAGGCGGCCAGTGAGGGCGGAGTTGAGGTAATACTGGTAGGGTCTGAGGACACTATTCACCGGGAACTGGCTAAGTACGATACTTCCCACC
>DAOVDO010000019.1 GCA_030669525.1 Dehalococcoidia bacterium
CCAGGTATTCCCTGAACCTGCGGCTAGAGCGCCTCCTGGTGCCAAAGATTTCATCCGGCTCAGTAAACACCTTGCCACAGGAAAGACAGCGAAACCACCTTTTCTCTAAAGTAAGAACCACAATGTTGTCCCTTAGCTTTCTGTCTTTCTTACGTTGAAATGTACTCTCATGCTTTCTCACCATCATGCTACCCCAGATGGGGCAGCCTACCTTATCCCGCCGGTATCTTACGGTAACCTCAAAGTAATCCTCTAGCTCTATCTGCCCCAGGATCTCTAGCTCTGGCAATCCCAGGGCTACTGCGATAAAATCATCTTGCACCTGCTTTACCTCCTTTCACCTGGTTTTGCTTAATCACCAAGGCTACAGGAGGTAGCGGGTGCCTTTCAATAAATAATCACCTCCTTCCCAGCACCATTTGTAGCCTTTTCACGCTAAATAGTATATACACATTAAATTCGAATTCTTGACGATAGTCATCAAATGAGATAGGCTATTGCGTTAAAGTTAAAAAGGGAGAACATCAAATTGTACTGCCGAGGCGTTAGAGGTGCTATCACAGTTCCAGCAAATACCAGGGAGGGCATCATAAGTGCCACTAAAGAGCTGCTCAAGGAGATAATACAGGCCAATAATATTAAAATGGCCGATATAGCTGCTGTTCTTTTTTCTACCACAACAGATTTAAATGCTGAGTTCCCGGCAGCAGCGACACGAGAATTGAATTGGCCACAGCACCTCGCATTACTGTGTGGACATGAGATGAGCGTTCCCAACGGTTTATCTCGCTGCCTGAGGGTTTTAATGCTTATAAATACTGACAAAACCGCTGAGGAGATAAAACATATTTACCTGGGAGAAGCTAAAAAACTAAAAGAAGGCAAATCGGTAATATCGGGAGACAAAGCATGATAGTAGTTATGAGGTCCAACTGCAGTCAGCATGAAATTACCTCAGTCGTTAAGCGAATTACGGAACTTGGGTTAAAGGAGCACATATCAGCAGGAACCGAGCGTACAATCATAGGTGCAGTGGGCAAAGTTACTCCCGATCACCAGTACATACTGCAATTATTACCCGGTGTAGAAGAGGTTCTTCCTGTTAGCAAACCCTATAAGCTTGCCAGTCGGGAATTTCACCCAGAAAATACTATAGTCAAGGTAAATGGTATTACCATTGGAGGTGGTGAGCTGGTTATTATGGCTGGACCTTGCACTGTAGAAAGCGAACAGCAGATTCTTGAAATAGCCAGAGAGGTTAAGGCAAATGGTGCTACAGTGCTGCGTGGCGGAGCATTTAAACCACGCACTTCACCTTATGACTTTCGTGGATTAGGTGAAGAAGGGTTAAAACTGCTGGCAATAGCACGCGAAGAAACTGGATTACCTATAATTACCGAGGTAATGGCACCCGGCGACGTCGAACTGGTGTCACGTTACGCCGATATTCTCCAGATTGGTGCAAGGAATATGCAGAACTTCCCTTTACTTGACGAAGTAGGGAAAACCAGAAAACCAACAATGCTCAAACGAGGTTTGTCCTCTACTATTCAAGAATGGCTGTTAGCTGCCGAGTACATTTTAACCCAAGGGAACGAACAACTTATCCTTTGTGAACGTGGTATTAGAACTTTCGAAACCTCCACCCGTAATACCATGGACATCAGCGCTATTCCCCTTATCAAGAAAATGAGCCACCTGCCTATTATAGCTGACCCAAGCCACGCCACCGGGAAATGGTACTTAGTGTCCCCCCTGGGATTGGCAGCAGTAGCTGCTGGAGCCGATGGCCTGATGATTGAAGTCCATCCTAAACCTGACCAGGCACTTGCAGACGGTCCTCAATCGCTCACTTTTGATAACTTCCGAAAACTTATATCTCAATTGAAGGTTATGGCTCGCATAATGAACAGAACACTGGCCAACAACAGTATGGAAGTTGAACCTTGAATTTCCATGGAGATTAGACAAGACCTGGCTGGCCCCACTCCTGAGAAAGAAACGCTCCTTACCATAGGAGTCTTTGATGGTGTTCACGCAGGACATCGCTATCTTATTGAAAAATTGAACCAACGGGCGCGTGAGAAAAACCAACTTAGCGTAGTGGTTACCTTCAACCCTCACCCTCAATCAGTGTTGCAGCCACATAACAAACCAACATGGCTAAGTAGCCTAGAAGACAGAATTAAATCCCTCCAGGAACTGGGTGTAGCTTTGATCACTGTATTATCTTTCACTCCTGAGCTATCTCAACTCAGAGCTCAGGAGTTTGTCGCCTTGCTTAAGAAACATCTCAACATGTGTGGCCTTGTAATTGGACCTGACTTCGCCTTGGGAAAAGGACGTGAGGGTGATGCCAGTTTACTTCGCTCATTAGGGCAGGAAATGAAGTTCAGCGTGGAAATTATATCCCCCTTTACACTCAATGATGAGCTAGTAAGTAGCACCTTAATTCGTCAGACGCTGGCTCAAGGTGACACGATGAAAGTACGAAAATTGATGGGATGCCACTTCACTCTCAGTGCCAAGGTTGTTCCAGTTGACAAACGTGGCCGAAAATTAGGATTCCCCACTGCCAATTTAGATATAAAACCAGGACAAGCATTGCCTGGCAACGGTGTTTATGCCACCGTTACTCATATAGACAACAAGCAATCTATTTCAGTTACCTATATTGGCACTCGTCCCACTTTCGGAAAAGGCGAAAAAAATGTGGAAACACACCTGCTAAATTATGAAGGTAATCTATATGGTAAAGAACTCAAGGTGGAGTTCATAGACAGACTCAGAGATGAAAAACACTTTGCCTCTCCCCAAGAATTGAAATCCCAAATAAAAAAAGATATTAAAAGGGTTAGTAGTACAACTTGTAAGTGATGACCGTTCATAGCACATTTGTTACCTATCGTGATATGCTAAGAAGCTATTGAAATGAATGTTTTAGATACATTAATAAGTCGAGGTTTTGTTTTTCAATCAAGCGATGTAGAACAGCTACACAAGCTCCTAGCCAATCCTGGGGCTACCAGCTATATTGGCTTTGACCCTTCCACAAGTAGCCTCCACCTGGGGCACCTTTTACCACTTATGATAATGCACTATTTACAACAGGCGGGCCATAGAATGATATTTGTGCTTGGAGGTGGAACCGGTAGATTAGGAGACCCAACCGGGAAAAGAAAAGCCCGTCCACTACTCACCCCACACCAAATAGCTGTCAACGAAAAGAATATTAAAACTCAGGTGGAAGGGATGGGCTTGCTCCATTTTCATGGGGAAAATGCTGCCTTAATGGTCAACAATGATGAATGGTTGTCTAAATTTCGCTTCCTCGATGATTTCCTGATGAACATTGCTAAATTCTTTTCTGTCAATGAGATGGTAAAGATGCGAACTTTTACGGAGCGTCTCACAGCAGAAGAGAACCTTTCTCTAATGGAGTTCTGTTATCCTATCCTCCAGGCATGGGATTATTTGATGCTTTTTCAGAATTACGACTGCCGTCTCCAAATGGGAGGCCAGGACCAGTGGGCTAACATCCTCCAAGGCGTTAACTTAATACAACGAATTCATGGAGAAACAGTTCACGCACTTACTTTACCTCTGTTAACTACTCCCAGTGGACAAAAGATGGGAAAGACAGAGAAAGGTCCCCTCTGGCTGGATCCCAAAAAGACTACACACTTCGATTTTTACCAGTATTTAATAAATATCCCCGACGAGAATGTACCACAGGCATTGAAGCTCATGACATTTTTACCATTAGATGAAATCAACGAAATATTATCTGGAAACCCTCGTGATGCTCAGAAGCGTCTGGCCTACGAGGTAACTAAAATAGTCCATGGGGAACAGAAAGCCAATAAAGCTCATGCGGATGCCGAGCGTCTCTTTGGTACAGGAAGTGGAGCAACTGAATCCATTCCCGCCTTCCAAATCGCCAAGGGCTTGCCTCTTAATGAAATTTTAACTCTTTCAGGGGCACTACCTTCAAAAAGCGAGGTAGAAAGACGATGCATACAAGGTGGAGTTCGAGTCAACGATAAGAAAGTTACCGATTATAAAACACTTATCAAAGATAAATGTGTCATCCGTTATGGAAAAAACTCCTTTTTAAAAATCACGCTGAAAAATTAAGGTTATAAATTACCAGATTGTGTTCCGAACGGCAAAGAAATGAAACGGAGGTATATAGAAATGCAGCTGCGAATACCTGGACCAACCCCTTGCCCACCATCAACTCTTCAAGCAATGAGCAAACAGATGATAAACCATCGGGGCAAGGAATTTGGCAACCTTTTTAACTCAATAACAGGGAAACTGCAACAGGTATTCCAAACCAGGGGAGATGTTCTTATCCTCACCTGTTCCGGCACTGGTGGTTTGGAGGCAGCCATCGTCAATACCTTATCACCAGGTGACAAGGTCCTGGCAGTATCCTGTGGCGTATTTGGGGACCGTTTCACCGATATCGCCGAACAATATGGAGCCAACGTAAAACGCCTCAGTTTTGAATGGGGAAAGCCAGTTGATGTCCAGACTATAGATAAAGCCCTCAGAGCAGAAGCAGATATTAAGGCAGTGCTGGTAACTCACAATGAGACTTCCACTGGCATAACCAATGACATTGCCGAAATAAGCTCCGTAGTCAAGAAATCTGACAGACTTCTTTTAGTTGATGCCGTCTCCAGCCTCGGCTGTATAGACTTACCTGTTGATGATTGGCATTGTGATGTAGTTATTACTGGCTCTCAAAAAGGATGGATGGCTCCTCCTGGACTTGCTATGGTCAGCATGAGTGAGAAAGCCTGGCAAGCCTATACCAACGCCAAAATGCCACGCTACTATTTGGATTTTGGCAAAGCTAGAGATTACTTACAAAAAGGGCAAACGCCATGGACTCCAGCCATTTCCATTTGTTACTCTCTAAACGCCAGCCTGGATTTGATGCTAAACGAAGGACTGCCTAACATATTCGCCCGTCATGCCAGAGTAGCCCAAATGACCAGAAATGGAATACGGTCATTAGGATTATCTCTTCTGGCGCAGGATAGTCATGCTTCCAATACCGTGACAGCAGTGAAAGGCAATGATAAACTTGATATACCCAAATTGATTCAAGTCCTCAGGGATGAATATGATGTAGTTATTGCTGGAGGACAAAGAAAGCTATCAGGAAAAATTCTCCGCATCGGTCATCTTGGGCTGGTAGAAGAAAATGACATTATAGTAATATTAGAGGCGCTATCTAAAGCATTGCCAAAGGCAGGATTTGTAAGATGAAGATTCTAGTAGCTGATGCCATAGCTGAAGAAGGAGTAGCAATCCTTCGAAAGTCGGCACAAGTTGACATCAAAGCCAAATTGAAGCCCGAAGAACTCAAAGCCATAATTGGCAATTACGATGCCTTAATCGTGCGCAGCCAAACACAGGTTCCCGCTGACGTGATTGAATCTGGGAAGAAACTCAAGGTAATCGGTCGGGCGGGAGTAGGTATAGATAACATCGATGTAGATGCCGCTACCACAAAAGGCATAATAGTAATTAACGCTCCCACAGGTAATACTGTATCTGCCGCTGAACACACTATTGCCCTTATGCTTGCCCTGGCACGTCATATACCCAAAGCAAATAGCCAACTGAAATCAGGCATATGGCAAAGAGGAAAATTGGTTGGTACGGAACTTAGAAATAAAACGCTGGGCATTATCGGTTTGGGAAATGTAGGCTCAGAAGTAGCCAAGCGCGCCCAAGCATTTGAAATGCGAGTTATCGCTCATGACCCCTTTGTTTCCACCAATTACGCTCGCACTCTCAAAGTAAGCTCAGTTTCCTTGGAACAATTATTCCAGGAATCCGATTTTATTACCCTTCACCTGCCATTGACAGTTACTACAGAAAACTTGATTGGTGCCAGGGAATTAACAAAACTCAAACCAACAGCCCAAATCATCAATACCGCAAGAGGAGGACTAATCGACGAGAAAGCACTGGCCAAAGCAATCGAAGATGAGAGGATAGCTGGCGCCGCTTTCGATGTTTTTAGCAATGAACCAGTAACCGATAGCCCTCTATTCAAAAGCGATAGAATAATAGTTACCCCTCATCTTGCTGCCTCTACTATTGAAGCCCAGACAAATGTTGCCAAAGATATCGCCGAGCAGATTTTAGCGGTGCTTCAAGGAAAATATAGCAGTTATGCGGTTAATGCCCCGCACGTCTCTTCCGAACTGATACCATTCATAAAAGCAGCTTCAACCACTGGCAGCCTTGCCAGTCAATTAATGGAAGGACAAATAAAGTCGTTACATATCAAATATTGCGGTGAAGTAGCAAACTACGACTGTAGTCCCATAAAAACAGCGGCTATCAGCGGTTTACTGAGACAGGCAGTAGAGGAAAGAGTGAACCTGGTCAATGCTAGCCTCATCGCTGCTCAGCGTGGCCTGAAGATAAGTGAAGAAAAGGAGGCGAATTGCCCAAATTACTCCAACCTGCTTACATTAAATATCGATACTGAGATAGGGGCTACCACTATATCAACCACGGTTAGGAACAGTGAGATTCATATTATTCAAATTAACGACTTCTGGATGGACATCGTGCCTACTGGCGGATGTTTTCTTTTCTGTGACCATATCGACCAGCCTGGGCTTGTCGGCGCCATTGGCAGCATAACAGGTAAATCAGATATTAATATCAGTTCCATGCACCTGAGTCGTCTTCAGCCCCGAGGTCAAGCACTCATGATCCTAGCGCTGGATGAAGCACTTACTGAAGAACAAAGACAAGAAATATTGGCCATTCATGGCATCCACACAGCTAAAGCAGTAAAGCTTTAGTCAGCGAGATAGTTAATAATGAGACCAGTGGGGAGCTTGGGGTAGAAGTAGGTTGATTTCCTTGGCATTCTATCCTGGGCATCCGCAATAGTCTTAACCATCTCTGGCTTCAGGGAATCTAATAGGAAAGCAACTTGATATTCCCCGTCCTTTATCTTCTGATAGGCTTCGTTCACGTCTGTAGTGTAAGCAATATCTTCGCTATCTTGTGCAATATCCAATACCTGACCTAAAACAATCTGAGTCAGAAGACTAACATTGAGATTCCTGTAAGCCTTAGAACGCTCCTTCGGCATTATGTCCTCAATAGAAACACCTGGCCTTCGCTTAAGAAGTATCAATGCCTCACCTTCTAGTCCCAGGATTCCCAGAAAAGCCCCAGCAATCATTTTACATTTCAGATTGCCAACCAAGCTTTCAGTCAGCGGAACAGATTCCAGAACAAAGAAGCGATTGAGCTTACCTTTCAGCTCAGATAGCATAGAGGGAGCTATCCCACGCACCAATCTATGAATAGGAAGTGCAAGTAACCCTGGGTCGGAAAAATCAACCAAAGTCATCATCATATAATTAAAGGCTTCCATGCCAGCCAGAAACGTGCCTGACTTATTAAGTCCTTCATCCGGCCTGGAGTGCATCCTTTCGCATTGATAAGCTAACGCCGTTTCATAGCGATGATGACCATCAGCCACATAGAGTGACTGCGTAATAAAAATGTCGCTGATTTGATGTATAGACTCAGGCTCGGTTATCATCCAAACAACATGGCTCTCACCCGAATCTGATAGCTCAATTATTGGCTTACCCTGCGATACCTCAGACAATATTCGGGCTATCTTTCCATCCAAATCCTGGTATAAGGTGAAGATAGAACTAAAATTAGTGTGGCAAGTACGCATTAGCTGTAAACGGTCTTTTTTAACTTTAGAGAATGTCTCCTCATGAGGATATACCCCACTATACCAAGGTTCCAATTTAACGCAAGCCAACAGTCCACGCCGTCTTTTCGTTTCTCCTAAATAAGTATAGTAGTGATCGTGGAGATAAAAAGCAGGATGGTCATCAAACTGAAGAACCCCTTCTTTAAGCCATCGTTGAAAAGTGCTTGCTGCCTCACTGTATTTGCTACTCATAGCATTATCATGATGCTGGTCTTTCACATACTCCAGACGAATAGCATTATAACCACTTTTCTTACAGTAATAATTTTGCTGCTGTGGTGTGATAACATCATATGGAGGACAGAGGACATTAGCTAAATCCCTGACTATTTCCTGATTATAGCGTATACCCCGAAACGGAATAACTTCAGCCATTCTAAAAACCTCTATATACCTTTCATTTAAGAAATAACGAGCCCTTGATTCAATAACCGCTTCAACCCATTCCGCCAAGCATCTTCTATCTCAGCTAAGGACAAATCGAAGTAACCTTTTACCGTTAAATGTTTACCGCCCACGCTTCCCAGTAAAGTCAATGGCACCCGCCACCTATTAGCTATTCTACTTAGCTTTGCCACTGAATCCGGTGATACCGATACTACAATTCGCGATTGCATCTCACCAAAGAAAGTTGTATCCAATCTATCCCTTACCTTCCAGCCAGTCTCTTTAAACCCAATATTTCCAACTATGCAGCTTTCTGCAATAGCTACTGCCAACCCACCTTCAGAACAATCGTGAGCAGACTTGATAAGTCCACGTCTTATGGCCTCCAGACAGCAAAACTGCACTCTTTTTTCCAGATCCAGGTCAATAGAAGGTGCTCCTTTTACCAAACCATGTACCAGTTCCAGATACTCGCTCCCTCCAAGTCCTTCCCCTACTCCCCCACCAAGTACAAATATCAAATCGCCTTCATCTTTAAACGACATAGTGCAATGCCTACTTATTTCAACAACAATTCCTACCATCCCAATTACTGGTGTAGGGTATATGGGATGATCTTTAGTTTCATTGTAAAGGCTAACATTGCCACTAATAACCGGAATTCGTAATCCCCGACATGCCCTTGCTATGCCCTCAATACAGCTCTTTAACTGGTAATAGACATCATCTTTCTCTGGATTACCAAAATTAAGACAATCAGTGACAGCCAAAGGTTTAGCGCCACTACAAACCAGATTCCGAGCAGCTTCAGCTACGGAAATTACGCCACCCAGGTAAGGGTCAGTATAGCAATAGCGTCCATTACCATCAGTGGTCAAAGCAATACCTTTCTCGGTACCCCTGACACTCAGGACAGCGGCGTCGCTACCAGGAGGACCCACAGAGTTACCCATTGCTCTATGGTCACACTGATTATAAACCCACTCCTTACTGGTAATATTTGGTGAAGCCAACAAACGAAGCAATGTAGACTCGCATTTCTTCGGCTTTACATCAGGAATAGTACTCATATCTAAGGATTGGAGTTCTTCAATCCATACTGGCTTTTTACTCCTGCGCCGATAAACTGGCGGGGTAACTAAAAGATTCACCGGAACATTAACAACAGTCTTCTCACCCTCCTTTATTACGGCTAAATTATCGCCAGTAACCTGTCCAATGATGACAGATTGCACCCCCCAGCGATGGAACAAAGTCTTTGCCTTACCCTCACAACCTTTCCTCACAACCACCAACATCCTCTCCTGTGACTCCGAGAGCATCACCTCATAAGGTGTCATATTTTCCTCACGGCAAGGTACCTTGAGCACATCTACCTCTACTCCTCCCCCTCCCCTAGCTGCACATTCAACGGTGGCACTTGTCAAGCCTGCTGCTCCCAAGTCCTGCATACCTATAATCCAATCAGTCTGTGCCAACTCAAGACATGCTTCCATGATCAATTTTTCCAAGGAAGGATTACCAGCAGGAACCGTTGACCTGAGCTCTTCTTCACCTTCAAATGTACGCGACGCCAGACCTGAGGCGCCATGAATTCCATCACGGCCAGTGTCAGCCCCTACCAGCATCAATAGATTGCCTTCACCGCTGGCACGAGCCTTAACCAGGTTGTCCCTTTCACAAATGCCCAAACATAATCCATTAACTAATGGATTTCCTGCGTATACATCAGCAAAAAATACCTCACCTCCCACACCGGGCACACCAAGCGTATTACCGTAATCAGCAATACCCCTGACAACACCGCTGAACAGGCCACAATTTTTGGATTCAGTTAAATGACCAAAACGGAGCGAACTAAGTAAGGCTATTGGCCGAGCGCCCATAGTAAAGATGTCTCGCACAACTCCACCCACCGCTGTAGCAGCACCCTGATATGGATCAATTACAGATGGGTGATTATGGGATTCTATTTTCATCACCACTACCAGCCCATCTCCAATATTCACCACCCCAGCATTCTCCTTTCCCGGTTCAACCACCACCTGCTTACCCCTGGACGGTAGCAGCTTGAGCAGAGGTTTAGAATGCTTATATCCACAATGCTCACTCCACAGCGAGCCAAACATGCCTATCTCTGTAATTGTAGGTTCTCGTCCCAGCCTACGAACTATCAGTTCATACTCCGCTTCGCTTAAAGCGACTTCATCTAGTATTCGTTTATCAACTGCCATTATCTCTCCTCCACTTGATTAAATGCCAAGCCTCCTGCCATTTGCTAAATATTAACAAAAATTATGACTAAATGCCATTGACAGTAGAAAAGAATGGAAATAAGCTTCATCGGTAGGGAAGGAAAAGGGGCTTC
>DAOVDO010000065.1 GCA_030669525.1 Dehalococcoidia bacterium
TACTCTACCATCTTTAATATCATGGCAGGGTATTATTTTTATCTTTTTCATCTTGCTCTCTGGGTTAGTAATTAAGAATCTAAAGATATTACATTATTCTCTGCTTGATGGCAAAAATATGTTGACTTTGCCAATTTGAATAAGGTAGATTTCATCCATAATGAAAGCTGTTATCTTGGCTGGTGGGGAAGCAACTAGATTACGACCACTTAGTTGCAACAAGGTTAAAATAATGGTACCTGTGTGTAATCATCCTCTACTGGAACACTTCATCAGTTATCTCAAGGGGCATAACATTACCGATATTATTATTGCCCTGGGCAGGCAAGTTGAACAGGTTCAGGCTCATTTCGGTGATGGCAGCAAGTTTGGTGTGAGGATAACTTACTCAGCGGAACGTTTTGCTATGGGGACGGCAGGAGCAGTGAAAAACGCAGAAAGATTCCTGGACGAATCCTTTATCGTGTTTAACGGCGATATATTTACGGACATTGATCTAACAACCATGGCAGATTTGCACTGTAGGAAAGGAGCCAGTGTAAGTATAGCCTTGACGCCGGTGGATGATCCAACCATGTATGGGGTTGTAGAGATAGATGCAGAGGGCAGAATCAAGCGCTTCGTAGAGAAGCCCAGGAGAGACGAGGTAGCTAATAACATGATTAATGCGGGTATTTATATTTTGAGACCTGATATTTTAAAATGTGTTTCCTCGAATGCCTTCTCTATGTTTGAGCGTGATGTCTTCCCCCAACTGGTGGAAAGAGGGGAAGCTGTCTATGGTTACCCGTCCGAAGCTTATTGGCTTGATGTGGGTACTCCGGAGAAGTATCTGAGATTGCATCACGATTTGCTGAATACTGATAAGGGAACGAAGTTTGAGGGTCAAAGTTCTGTTCACCATTCATCTCAAATCGAGAAACCGGTGATAATTGGTGAAGGTTGCTTTATTGGTGAGGACTCCGTAATAAAGGGACCTGTTGTGCTGGGACCGAGTTGTCGTATAGAGGAAGGTGCCATAGTGGAAGGGGCAGTACTATGGCAGGACTGTGAAGTAAAAAAGGGGGCTAAGCTCAAGAACTGTGTAATTGCCTCCGGATGTTATATCGGCGAGGAAACTGAAATCTGGGATAACTGTGTCCTGGGGGATAATGTAAGGGTAGGGGAGGGAAACAGGCTACGTGGGGATGTTAGCATTTGGCCGGGTAAATGTATTGAGCCGCATACAATTTGGTTCTAGCTAGACATGGAATAAGAACGTGACTATATCCCCATCCTGGATGAGATAATGCTTACCTTCTGCCCGGAGCAATCCCCTTTTCCGCGCTTCAGCTAAATTCCCACATTTCTCAAGGTCACTGTAGCTGATCACCTCGGCACGGATAAAGCCTCTTTCCATATCGGTGTGGACTTTTCCTGCCGCCTTTGGTGCTGTGGTATTTTTAGTGATTGTCCATGCCCTTAGTTCGGCAGAAGCAGTGGTGAAGAAAGAAATTAGTCCTAGAAGATGATAGGAAAGATTTATAACCTGGTCCAGTGCTGATTTGGTTAGCCCCATAGATTCACGGAATTCGTTAGCCTCACTGTTGCTGAGTTGGCTCAGTTCCATCTCCAGCTTACCGCATAGGGATGTCACAGCAAATTGTGGATATGCGGATTTTATTTCCTGTTCCAATAGCGAGGCTTGTGATAATTGATTCTCACCGATGTTAAGGATAACCAGCATGGGTTTAGCAGTGAGGAACTGGTAGTTGGTTAATAGTTTAAGTTCATCCTGGCCAATACTCTGCTGTCTTATTGGTATGTCCTTCTCCAGTGCCGCTTTAATCTTCTTTAGTAATAGTTGTTCTTTTATATATAATTCGCTGTCCGATGTCTTGGGGCTTTTTAATGCTGAACCTAGCTTGTTGAGTCTCCTATCGATAATAACCAAATCGGAAAAAGCAAGCTCTAAATCCAGGTTAGCTATATCTCTGTTAGGGTCTATGCTTCCTTCGGGATGAGGTATTCTCTGGTTCTCAAAAGCTCGAACTACCTGGAGCAGTGCGTCAGCAGTGGTTAGATAGTTCAGAAATTCCCCTCCGATTTCTTGTTTACTGTGGAAGGTTTTGGGTGAACCTGCGATGTCCACATAGCTTACTTCAGCGGGGGTGGTTTTTTGGGGGTGGAGTATGCCTTCCAGCATCGATAATCGTGAGTCAGTCACTTTAGCCACACCTAAGTTAGGGGTTAGGGAAGAGGAATAAGCGGCGATTTCAGCTTTGCCTTTTATTAGGGTGTTAAAAATTGTTGTTTTTCCGCTCTTTGGTAACCCGATAATGGCGACTTTCATTTCTGCATTCTACCATATTTTAATTCAAATTTCGGATTAAGGAGGCTTTAGCTGTGTTAAAATACTGTGAAATGTTCCATATTCTTTATGGCAAAGATGATTTCTCACTTAATAGAGAACTGGAGAGAATTAAAGCTAGCCTTGGAGACCCACAAATGCTGGCAGTCAATACTGTCAGACTGGATGGCCAGCATTTAACACTGGGTGAGCTTAAAGATAGCTGCAATACTGCTCCTTTCTTGGCTTCAAGTCGTTTAGTTATAGTAGAAGGCTTGCTAAAGCGTTTTGAGCTAAAATGGGGTAAGCAGAGGTCCAGCAAGCGTGATATTAGCAAGACTCGAAATGGGCTGGAAAGATGGGAAGGTCTGGTCTGTTACATCGAGCAGATGCCACAAACTACCATATTAATGTTAGTTGATGGTGAAATTAAGAGCACTAATAGCTTGTTAAGGAAGGTTTCGTCAGTAGCTAAAATTAACACCTTCCCTCCACTGAGAAATGCAAATTTGACAGCCTGGATACGAAGGAGGATGGTTGAAGAGGGTGGCAGTATTACGTCTCAAGCCGTGGGGTTACTCGTTGAGCTCATAGGTGGAAACCTGTGGGTGATGAACAATGAGATTCAGAAATTGGTTCTCTATACTCGAGGGAGCCAGGTTACTGAAGATGACGTGAGACAAGTGGTGAGTTCTGCCCAGGAGACTAATATTTTTACCCTGGTGGATGCAGTTGTTGAAGGCCGGGCAGGAGTGGCACAGCGGATGCTGCATCGTCTTCTTCAGGAAGGCATGCCACCTGGTCAAATTCTAGCTATGATTACCAGGCAGTTCCGTTTAATAGCACAGACAATGGATCTGGGTTCAGGATTGTCTCGAAAACAAATTCAAGATAGGTTGGGTTTAACGGGGTATCCTCTGGATAAAACGCTCAGGCAATCTGAGTTATATGACCTTGAGCACATAAAGCGGACTTATGCCATGCTTTTAGAAACTGACCTGGCTATCAAAACCGGTAAATACAATGACCAGTTAGCTCTCGAACTGCTGCTGGCTGAGCTTAGCACCTGTTGAGTTTAAGGTGGCGAAGTCTTTATATTTGTGGATTTTCCTGGCATTGGCTTGCTTTTACTTATCGCGGGTGGTGTATTGCCAAAGTAGACCTTGGTATGAGGCCAGGGAATCTCAATTCCCTCCTCATCAAAAACCCTTTTAATTCGAAGGCGTAGCTCTCCTGCTACATCCCACTGGCGACTCGGCTTGGTATCCCCCAGTATCTTAATGTCGATGCCCGAATCACCTAGATTATCCACCCTGAGTACCTTGGGCGCACTCACAAAATCTTTACTCCAGTTGGGGTCCTTTGCCATTTCCTGGCAGACGTTATTTATAACTTCAATAACACGGTCAAGATCTTCCGCATAGGCAACTGCGATATTGATGTTAACTCTGGAATATTCCTTGGTAAAGTTGCTGGAGATCTTGATTTCGTTATTGGGGATGGAATGAACTGTGCCATCTAAATCTCTGAGGATAGTGCGGCGTAACCCTATTTCTTCAACTGAACCACTGATGCCGGCAACAATAATCCAATCGCCCACTCTGTATTGGTCTTCCAGTATGATGAAGATACCAGCAAGCAAGTCCTTTATTAAATTCTGGGTTCCAAGGGCTATGGCGATGCCTGCAATGCCAAGTCCGGTTAATGCTGCGGCAATATTTACTCCAAACTCGGGCAGTATAGTGAAGATGGCAAAAATGGCGATGATTATCTTGCCTGTTTTAACAAAAGCTGAGGAAAGGGTATTAGCTCTCTTCTTTACTTCTCCCTTAGATCGCCTTTTTACTTGTCGGGACATAGATCTCTCGACTAATAGCGGTATGAAACGGCGAAGCAAGAAATATATAACGACGGCAACAATAATGATAACGAGGATGCGGATGCCATGAGTATCGAGCCAATCAATCAAAACATGTCTGCTTAGCCAGCTACTCATGGTAATATGCTGTATTTGGTTCATTATTATTTATACTTTATAGCTTTGCTTCGTATTTACTACTATGCTAACATACTTAATATTCAGACTCAATTGACATCCAGGTTAATATTCGCTAAGAGGGTGATAACGAGTGACCAGTGACGAAATCAGACAGCTATTCCTGAGGTTCTTTCAGGATAGAGGACATAAAATTATTCCCAGCTCAACCTTGATCCCTCGTGGTGACCCAACCTTATTATTAACTACCGCTGGAATGGTGCAGATTAAACCTTATTTTCTGGGGTTGGAGAAACCTCCTGGTGTACGCCTGGCTTCCTGTCAAAAATGCTTTCGAACTACTGATATAGATGTCGTTGGTGATACCAAGCATCTAACTTTTTTTGAGATGCTGGGAAATTTCAGCGTTGGTGATTATTTTAAAAAGGAGGCTATTCCCTGGGCATGGGAATTCGTCACGGAGTACTTAAAGTTACCTGAGGAGCGGCTGTGGATAACTATTTATCTTGATGATGATGAAGCTTTTAACTGCTGGAGGCAGGTAGGGGTTCCTGCAGAGAGGATATTACGTTTTGGCGAGGAGGAAAATTATTGGGGTCCTGCTGGTGATTCAGGGCCTTGTGGACCATGCAGCGAAATACACTATGACCTGGGTGAGGAAGTTGGCTGTGGTAGACCCGAATGTAAACCTAACTGTGACTGTAATCGGTTCTCTGAGATATGGAACCTGGTATTCATGCAGTATAACCAGAGCCCCGATGGCAGTCGTACCCGTTTGTCTGAACCAAATATCGATACAGGGATGGGGTTAGAGAGAACTACGGCGATTATGCAGGGCAAATCTTCGGTTTATGAAACTGCACTTTTTTTACCTGTAATTCACATGATTTGCCAGTTGACTGGCAAGCATTATGGAGAGAGTGATAGTGATGATCGAGCTATAAGGATCATCGCTGAGCATGGCCGTGGTCTGTCATTTCTAATTGCTGATGGCGTTTTACCCTCCAATGAAGGTAGCGGCTATGTTTTGCGAAGGGTATTGCGTCGTGCCTCCCTTTTTGGCAGGAGATTGGGTATGGATAAACCTTTCCTCGGTGAAGTTGCCGAAGTGGTGATTGATAGGATGGGGCATGTATATCCGGGATTGGTAGCAAATAAAGATTTAATCAAAGAAGTAATTGGCATTGAGGAGGGGAGGTTTATTGTTACTCTAAATACGGGGCTTAATTTAGTAGAAGATGTTGTTGAGGAAGCTTTAAGCCAGGGAAGAGGGCGATTATCGGGAGAGCAGGTATTCAGGCTTTATGATACTTATGGCTTTCCGCAGGACATGACCGCTGAGATTGCTAAAGAAAAAGGGCTTACAATAGATTGGAAAGGTTTCCAATCTGAGATGAAAAAACAACGGGAGAGGGCCAGAGCAGCCAAGGTACTAACTTCTTCTGGAATAGCTTCACATATTGAACCGATGTCACCTCCACTTCGTGATGTGATGGATTTTGTT
>DAOVDO010000123.1 GCA_030669525.1 Dehalococcoidia bacterium
GCTAATAAAGAACATCTTTCCATTCCGTTCCTGCACCAGGTCCATCAATGAAACTAATGAGCGACCTTGCCTCGAGTATCATATTCACCGCTGCCCTGGCCCCTGTATCAACGCTGTGAGCAAACAGGAATACCGGGAAATAATAAACCAGGTTATGCTATTTCTCGAAGGTAAGCAGGAATTGGTACTCCGCCAGCTTGAGAAGAAGATGAGAGCAGCAGCACAGCAATTCAAATTCGAGCAGGCAGCTTTAATACGTGACCAGATTCAAGCAATAGAAAGGATTATAGAGGGACAGAGAATTGCTATCCGGTTAAGTGGCGAGCAAGATGTTATTGCCATGGCACAAAATGGAGAGCAGGCTTATGTTGAAATCTTTTTAATTCGTAATAATAAGCTTATGGGGCATGACCATTTCACCATGGAAGGAATCCGCGATGAAAATCCTGATCAAATAATAACAAGCTTCATAAAACAGTATTATGCCTCAGCTTCTTATGTGCCACCGCTGATATTGCTTCAATATCCGGTGGATGATATAGCAATACTGACGGAATGGCTAAAGGAGCGGAGAGGGAAAAATATAAAGCTCCAGGTGCCCCAGCGGGGAGTCAAGAAAAGGCTGGTAGATATAGTAGCCAAGAATGCCGATAAAGGGTTGCTACTGGCTAGAACCAGGAAGGTAAGTTCAGAGCATATGATTTCTGGTCTGGAAGAGCTAAAAGATAGTCTTTGTTTGCCGAAAGTTCCTCTAAGAATAGAAGGCTATGACATTTCTGATATTCAAGGCACTTTGGCCGTGGGTAGTATGGTTGTTTTGGAAAAGGGCTCACCCAGACCAGGTCACTATCGCCTTTTTCGAATAAAAAACTTTGTTGGTTCTAATGATTATGCCATGATTCAGGAGATTTTAAGACGACGCTTCAACAGAGTTGTGGGTGGCGGGGATAGTTGGGCAAGTATACCGGACCTCATCCTTATTGACGGCGGCAAGGGACAGCTTGGTGCCGCGCTTGAAGTCATGCTGGAAATGGGAATTGACTCTATACCTATTGCCAGTCTGGCTAAAGAGAATGAGGAAGTCTTCATACCTGGCAAGCCTGATCCGGTTGACATGCCAAAGAATTCTATTGCACTTCATATTCTTCAAAGGACGAGAGACGAAGCACACCGCGTAGCTGTAAATTATCATCGAAATCTTCGATACAGTGCAGGCATCGCTTCAATTCTGGACGACATTCCTGGAATTGGCCCGAAACGGAGGAAAGTGCTGCTAAATGCATTTGGTTCGATTGAAGATATTAGAAATGCGTCAGTTGAGAAAATCAGCCAAACGGAAGGAATAACTCCAGCTATAGCAAATAGAATTAAGGAATACCTGTAATCTTACAACCGTAATAACACTGCGGCTGTTATCTAAAGCTGTAAATAATTTATAAGGGTCAAGGCGTTTTTAATGGCAAAAGCTTCAGCATCGTTATTGAAGTAGATGTAGACAGTCTTGACATCTTTGCCTAGCCGAATAATTCTCTGTGCCCACTGGAGAAGCTCTTCATCGAAATAGCAGCTCGAGTATAAACGACGGCTTCCATGCAAACGTATGTAGGCAAAATCGCTGGTGGCAATAAAGGGGCAATTCATATCAGGCATATCAAAAACACATAAACCGATATTGTACCGTTCCAAGGTTTGAAACACAGTATCATTCAGCCATGACTCGTGGCGAAATTCAATCACATGCTGATATTTTCGTGGTAGCGAAGATATATAATTCTCAAGTACTTCATCATTGCGTTTCATATTAGGTGGCAGTTGATAAAGAAGTGGGCCTAACTTGTCTTGAAGTAAACAGGCCCGCGATAGGAAGTTCTCCATTGCTGAGCCCAAATTTCTTAATCTTTTAATATGCGTTATAAATCGGCTAACTTTAACAGAGAAAACGAAGTGTTCTGGTGTAGATTCCCGCCAGGTAGTAAAAGCATTTTCAGAAGGAAGGTGATAAAAACTATTGTTAATTTCTACTGTGTTGAACTGTTGAGCGTAGAATTTCAGCCACTTTGGCTTTGCTAATTTTTCAGGGTAGTAAAGAATACGCCAGTGATCATAATGCCAGCCACTGGTACCAATATAGTATCTTGATGACATGTGTCTATACGTCCTTTATTGTCATTTTGAATTCTCTCTCATTATATATTATACTTATTCACAGCTTCTTGGTGACTAGAGCGGAGTGGAACCACCCGTTCCCATCCCGAACACGGAAGTGAAATGCTCCAGCGCTGATGATACTTAAGGGGCAACCCTTTGGGAAAGTAGGCCGTTGCCAGGAAGCTTTTCATTCTAGCTGCGCTAAATCGAATTCCATCCCATTATTGGCCTGCTATAGCCATGACTCTGTATCTGTACTCCATAAAAATGTGTGTAATAGATATTCACTCATTTCAATACTGAGTTATGACAGAAAAAACGGTCACTTCCGACTTATTCTGTTAAAATAAGATGGCGGCCATATATGGAAAAACTGGAAATAGAAATCGCTAAAATAATTACAGAATACCAATCTAGAACTGGCAAGCAACTTACCATTGGTACAACTGAGTCAGCTACCGGTGGTGGAATAGCTGATAGATTAACTAATACACCAGGCAGCTCCAATTATTTCAAGGGTTCTATAGTAGCTTATAGCGATAAAGTGAAAATCGACATCCTGGGAGTAAGAGAGGAGACCATTGAAAATCATGGAGCTGTTAGTCCTCAAGTAGCCATTGAGCTGGCTCAGGGAGGTAAGAGTTTATTGGGAGTGGATATATGTGTTTCCGACACAGGAATCGCTGGTCCTTCAGGAGGAAGCTCCGAGAAGCCCGTAGGTCTATTCCACGTTGGATTAGCTGCTAAGGATGATAAATTCAGCCGCAGTTATGTCTTCCATGGAAATAGAGAGGAAAACAAAAGGCGTGCCGCTGAGGAAGCACTAAACATACTGAAGCAATACCTGATACAATATCTCAGCAAATGGGAAAGGGACCAGCTCTAATTTCTCAAGGTAAGTTATAACTTTTAGCAGTAAATAAACCATTCTACATAACAGGTAGCAAATTGTATAACAATGGCAACATTTGATTTAACCGAAATAAAAGCGCAAGCAAAAAATAACTTCACTGCTACCTGGATGTCAACGTCCAAGCTTATTCCAACTAACACCAGGATTAACCTCAAAGAAAAAGGAAAGCCCCATCATGTGTGTGAACTGATTCAGAAATCGAGGGAAATCCTGTTAAATCTTGGTTTTGACGAAGCCGAAAATCTTACGATATTACCCTATACTGATGTCACCAAACAATATGGTCCAGAAGCTCGAGTTATCCTCGATAGAGTTTTTTATCTAGCTGAATTACCCCGCCCCGATATAGGTCTAAGTGCCTCAAAGATAGCACAGGTAAAGAAGATAGCAGCAGAAGTCGATATCGGAAAATTGAGGTCAATCCTGAGAAGATACAAGAGAGGGGATGTAGAGGCAGATGAGATTGTTGAGGAATTTATTATCGGATTAGATATAACTGATTACCAGGCTACAGAGCTCCTGGATAAGGTTTTTCCTGAGCTAAAAAAGCTAAGACCAGTGCCTTCTAATAAGACTCTCAGAAGTCATATGACAGCTACATGGTTTCACACCCTGGCAGCACTACAGAACAAGGCTAATTTTCCACTGGCTTTATTTTCAGTGGGGCTCCGATATCGCAATGAGCAACGTGAAGATGCTCACCATTTGAGGGTTCATCATTCAGCATCGGTTGTTATAATGGATCCCGAAATGTCCCTGGATGCAGGCAGGGACATAACCATGGTAATTTTGCAGCAATACGGCTTTCGTGGAATGAAATTTGAGACGAAGGCAGCTACATCCAAGTACTATGCACCTTCCCAGGA
>DAOVDO010000092.1 GCA_030669525.1 Dehalococcoidia bacterium
GCTCGATGGCAAAGTCTCGTGGAGCAAGCACCAACCGTGCTTGATTTTGCCTTAAAGACCGTCATAAGCAAGATTGACATCAATAAAGCCCAAGACAAATCCTCAGCTATAACAAAACTACTGCCATTGATTGGTGAGATAAAGGACCCAGTTGGGCAAGAACATTATGTGCGGAGATTGGCTGACAAATTGAAGATCGAAAAACATTCAATCGATGCCGAGTTGCAGAAATTACTGGCCAGTAAAAGGAGACGCCGACCGCCAGAGGTGGCGAGGCTATCTCTCTCGGCTCGCCACCTCGTATCCAGCCCGATTGAGGAGTATTGCCTGGCCCTGCTGCTCCAACATCCAGAGCTTCTCCAGGCAGCTCAAGAGCTATCGGCAGAGCACTTTGCCTGCACTGAAAACTGCGAAATTTTCGTCAACTGGCAGCATTACCAGGATATTTCCGAGATTAAAGATAAATTTGACGCTAACCTATTAGAACATTTAAACTACTTAATGAATAAATCAACCCTGGGGAAAAACAGCCAGGAACAGCGACACGCTCTGAGACATTGCATACTCCGCCTGCAGGAGAGATTGTTAAAGAGGTTGGAGGCAGAAAGAGAGATGATGTTTAATCTTACCAGGGAAAAGGAAGGGGGAGATGCTGAGCTAGCTAAACTGGATGAACAGGGAATACACCTCAGCGAGCAACGTAAAGAACTTGAAACAAAACTAGAGGAATTGGCAAGGATAAAAGAGGTTGAATAATGGATCTAGTTAGTAGCAGGGCTCCTAAACCAAATAATGGTGATGAGGAGCTAATGCGGGAAGAGAATCTGGACGACCAGAGTGAAGCTGAAGCTACAGACACGGCTACTGATACCGTGTCTGATGAAGAAGCGACGGATGAACTAACTGCTAAAGAAGCTAAAGCAATTTTAGGCCTGGAAGATGATACGATTGATGATTCAGCGCGTATGTATCTTCGCGAAATCGGGAAGGTGCCACTTCTCACAGCTGCCGAGGAGAGAGAGTTATCCAGCAAGATAGAACAATGCCGATATTTAGAGAAAATTGAGGATGCTTATTTTAAGAAGCATAAGAGATTTCCCTCAGCAGTTGATGTGACAATCGACTTAATTTCCCGATTATCCAAGGTTCACCCTATAGTTGGAATTATCAAAGAGCGTTTAGGTATAAATAACACATGTAGTATGGCCGAGACAATCACAGATCCTGGATTTCGTGCTAAGATTGATAATGTCATAGACCCTGCCTTGGTAACAGATATTGCTCAAATAACCGGTAAAGAAATTGCTGCGGCGGAGGATGCCATAATAAGTCTTTCTCTAACCAGCCATATTCTGCCACCTCAAGCCCTGGCTCTTATCGGAGATAAAACACCATGGCAGGAAATAAGAGTGCTTCTGTCTAACGACGAATTCCTATCTCAGATCCACTCTTATAGCGACCAGATTGAAGCCTACATCCTGGAGGTGAGGGCCAACGCAAAGAAAGCAAAAAAACATCTCACTGAGGCAAACCTACGCCTGGTAGTCAGTATAGCCAAGAAATATATTGGGCATGGCATGTCTCTCCTCGACCTCATCCAAGAAGGAAATATCGGTCTTATGCGGGCTGTGGACAAATTCCAACACAGAAAGGGTTATAAGTTCAGCACCTATGCTACGTGGTGGATTAGGCAAGGCATTACCCGATCTATAGCTGACCAATCCCGCACCATCCGGATTCCAGTACATATGGTGGAGACCATTAACAAGCTATTACGGACGACACGTCAGTTAACCCAGGAAGTTGGGCGTGAACCAAACTATAGAGAAATTGGCGACCGCCTGGATATGGCACCAGAGAAAGTAGAGGGAATCATGGATTTATTTCACCATGAGCCCATATCGCTGGAAACGCCTATTGGTGAAGACGAGGACAGTCGCTTAGGTGATTTTGTTGAAGACCAATCTAGCCCGGCACCAACCGAGGCTGCTTCGCAAGAGCTGCTCAAAGACCAGATAGATAGGGTGCTTGATGAGCTTACACCACGGGAAAAAAGAGTGCTACAGCTCAGATTCGGTCTGAAGGACGGCCATGCCCGAACACTGGAAGAGGTCGGTCAGGAATTTAGTGTAACCCGGGAGAGAATACGCCAGATAGAAGCTAAAGCTCTTCGTAAATTACGCCATCCCAGCCGAAGTCGGAAGCTCCGGGGTTACCTGGAGTAAAATCTGTTGTAGGGTAAATCAAGCAGCCCTGGCATATTTCCAGGTGATTTACCCCGTGCCATTGCTTTGGTTAGCTTTTGTATCTGGTAAAATTGCTTTAGAAGCCGATTAACATCCTGAGGTGTAGTACCACTCCCATGAGCAATGCGACGCCGTCGACTACCGTTAATTATCTCTGGGTTACGCCTCTCGTCACCAGTCATAGACCAAACAATGGCTTCTATCTTCTTCAACCTTGCCTCTCCCTCACCATCAGGCAAGTCAGTGGCTAATTTAGAGAAGCCTGGTAGCATCTCAACTAACTGACTCAATGATCCCATTTTCTTGATTTGATGGAGTTGCCCGAGGATATCCCCAAGGTCAAAACCCGTGGTGCGCATTTTTCTTTCTAGCTGTTTGGCTTGTTGTTTATCAAAGGCTTTCTCAGTACGCTCGATAAATGTAAGCATGTCTCCCATACCCAGAATGCGGGATGCCAGGCGATCAGGATAAAAGCGTTCCAAATCAGCTACTTTTTCACCTATGCCCATGAATTTTATAGGGACGCCGGTAACAAACCTGATAGAAAGGGCAGCTCCTCCTCTAGCATCTCCATCCATTTTAGTTAATATGAGGCCAGTAAGCCTAATCCGTTCATGGAATTCTTTAGCCACCCTTACAGCATCCTGCCCGGTCATGGCATCCACTGTAAGCAACACCTCTGAGGGCTGTAGCACAGATTTAATATCGGTTAATTCCACCATCATGGCTTCATCAACATGCAGGCGTCCCTGCGTATCTACGATTACCCAGGTTGATCCTGTTTCTTTAGCCTTTCCCATCGCATGACGACAGATGGTCACTGGTGCGACTTTAGCATCCTCACTATATACGGCGATACCTTGATGCTCCCCTAGCAATTTTAACTGCTGCATAGCAGCCGGCCGGCGGGTATCCGCAGCTACCAACAATGGACACTGTCCCTGTTGTTTGAGCTGAACAGCTAACTTCACCGCAGTAGTGGTTTTACCAGACCCTTGCAATCCCACAAGTAAAGCAACTGCAGTCGGGCAGACAGTGGAAGCTAAAGGGCAGGGTTCTTGTCCCAGCACGGCAATCAATTCCTGGTCAACAATCTTAATAATTTGCTGTGCTGGCGTCAGGCTTTGCAATACCTCTATGCCAAGGGCACGCTCTCGCACCCTGAACAGTAATTCCTTCACTACTTTAAAATTTACATCTGCCTCTAAGAGAGCCAACCTCACCTGACGTAAGGCTTCATCAATGTCCCTTTCGCCAAGCTTGCCCTTCGCACCAAGCCCACGAAATACCGTTCCTAGCTTTTGAGTTAAAATCTCTAACATCGCTGCTTGGCAGCATTCTACTTCCAAAAAATACCGCGAGTCAATTCCCAGATTGGATAATAATTCGGCAATATTTCTTTGTTCTCTATCCAGATGCTATAATGCACAGCACTCTTTTACTCTTCATTATAGAGCTTAGCGGAGGAGAACTATGGTAAAAGCTGCAATCGTGGGAGCAACGGGCATTGTCGGCCAGCAATTTCTCGTTGCCCTGAAAAACCATCCCTGGATTGAAATTACCGCACTTGCTGCCTCCGAGAGATCGGCAGGCCGCAGCTATAAAGAGGCGATAACTGACGCTCAATCTGGAGCCCTGCGCTGGTTTTGCGAGGAGCCTCCGGTAGAAGACGTTATGGGCATGCCAGTACAGAATGCTGCTAAAATGAATGCCTCCACTGTAGACATCATCTTCTCAGCCATAGAATCCAGCCAGGCGAAAATACTGGAGCCAAAATTTGCCACTGATAAAGCCGTCATCAGCACCGCCTCCGCCTTCCGCTACGACGACGATGTGCCCATATTAATACCTGGCATCAACTCCGAGCATATCAGACTGCTTGATGTTCAGAGAAAATCACGCGGATGGAAGGGCTTCATCACGCCCATTCCCAATTGCACCACCACCGGCCTGGCAATAACACTAAAACCAATATATGAAACCTTTGGTCTGAATGCTGTCATAATGACCTCAATGCAAGCCATGTCAGGGGCAGGCCGAAGCCCCGGGGTACTAGGTCTTGATATTCTAGATAATGTCATTCCCTTTATTCCAGGAGAAGAAGAAAAGGTACAGCGCGAAACGCAGAAAATTCTGGGCTCTACAGACGGCACTTCAATCAAGCCAGCAATGTTCGATGTAAGCTGTACCTGTACACGCGTTAATGTACGAGAGGGGCACACGGAATCGGTCTTTGCCTCTACGGAAAAGGATTGCGAGATTGGTGATGTGATAAGTGCAATGAGGGAATTCGCCGTTCCCCCTGATGAAGCTGACCTTCCTTCAGCCCCAGAGCACATGATAACAGTGATGGAAGACCCGTTCAGACCCCAACCACGGCTCGACCGCGATGCTGATGATGGCATGACCACCGTCGTCGGTAGAATCAGAAAGGACGCCGTTCTGAAAAATGGCATCAAGTATCTTCTGGTATCCCACAATACCAAGATGGGCGCTGCTAAAGGCGCAGTCCTTGTAGCCGAACTCCTTATCAGGAACGGGTATATCCCTTAGACGCTGGCTTATCCTCCGGCAAATGTGATATGGCTCTACGTCAATAATTGG
>DAOVDO010000087.1 GCA_030669525.1 Dehalococcoidia bacterium
AGATGTACTACCGATTGATCGATGATGGCCAGAATCTGTGCCTCTTTACATATCAAGAAACAAAGGGCCTGGATTCAAATGCTCGACGATGTGTTCTTGATGCTGCAGCCCGTGATGTAGCTGCTTGTGAGAAGTTGTTGAGGTGGGGGGTTGAAGCCGGGGAATTCAAGATTGATAATCCTACGGTGGTGGCGCATAACATAATTGTTCTCGGCCACATGTGGGCAGTCAGGCGCTGGTTTTTGAGGAAACGCTGCACGTTGGACGAGTACATAAGAGAACAGACTGAATCTATCCTGAAGGCAATACTGGTAGACACAAGAGTAGCCGCCGGGAGCCGTAAGGATACAGAAAGACGTGCTAGCAAGGGTGTTAAGTAGCTTGCTTTGTGCTGGGGGGCTTATTTAGATTAAGGAGCTTGAGTGGTTTCAGAAGATAAAGCTAAGTTAAAACTGGAGCACCTTCATCTTAGCTTTGGCGGTGTTCATGCCCTGACTGATATTAGCCTGGATGTTAGGGAAGGCGAGATACTATCAATAATTGGTCCCAATGGCGCTGGTAAGACCTGTATTCTTAATTGTATAAACGGATTTTATCGCCCTCAGCAGGGTAATATTTATTTTGAGGGTCAGGATATTACCCGTCTGCCGAGCCACAAAATTGCCGGGCTTGGTATTGCCAGGACATTTCAGAATATCGAGTTATTTACCGGATTGAGCGTCCAGGATAACCTGCTCGCTGGCAGGCATTTTTATATGACGGGCGGGCTTGTTGGTTCTATTCTGGGTGGTATTTACTTGGGCAAAGCCCACCGGGAGGAAGTTGAGCAGCGAAGGGCGATAGAAGATATTATTGATTTCCTGGAGATAGAGGCGATAAGAAAGCAGGTCGTGGGTACTGTTCCTTATGGGTTGCGCAAGAGAGTCGAGTTAGGCAGGGCGTTGGCCCTGGGGCCCAGGGTGCTTTTAATGGATGAGCCTATGGCCGGAATGAACTTGGAAGAGAAAGAGGATATGGCCAGGTTCATTCTGGATATATATGAGGAGCGAGTCAACACCATAGTCCTTATTGAACATGACATGGGGGTGGTTATGGATATATCGGACAGGGTGGCTGTTCTTGACTTTGGGCGGAAGATTGCTGAGGGTAAGCCGTGTGAGGTCAAGAGCAACCCTGATGTTATTAAAGCTTATTTAGGTGAAGAGGCAGCATGAGCCACATGATGGTGGGAGTTTAAGTAATGCCAGGGGATACAATATCCAAGTTATTTAAGCAGACCTGTGATAAGTATGGGGATAAGAAGGTAGCCCTCCGTTATAAAAATTTTGGGGTATGGCAGCCTTATACCTGGAAGGAGTGGTGGGAGCAGTCCAAATATTTTGCTCTTGGGCTGATGAGCCTGGGGTTTAAGTCTGGTGATAGGATTACCATAATAGGTGATAATGAGCCTGAATGGTATTTCGCCGAGTTTGCTGCAATATGCTGTGGAGGTATTCCAACCGGTGCCTACCAGGATTCTGGCCCCCAGGAAATAAAGTATGTCATCAGTCAATCTGGCAGCACCTTTGTGGTTGTTGAGGACCAGGAGCAGGTTGACAAGCTTATCTTTCCGTACAGGGATAGGGAGGGCAAGGAGCAAAAGCCTATCATTGAGGAAGTGCCGGCAATAAGTAAGGTAATATATTGGGACCCGAAGGGGCTCAGATTCTATGATGACCCTATTCTGATGCGCTTTGATGAAGTGGTGGAGCTTGGTAGAGAGTATGAGAGGGAACATCCTGGCCTGCTAGAGCAGATTATTGAGGATAGCGACGAAGAAGACCCGGTCATGTTGACCTATTCGTCAGGAACTACAGGTTTACCGAAGGGGATAGTGCACTGCTCACGGAGCGTTCTAGCAGCGAGCCGCTGTTGGGATACGCTACCACTTACTGGAGAGAGTGATGAGTTCGTTTCGGCTTTTCCCCTCGCCTATGGTGCTGAGTTTTTATATCTTATACCAGCATTCATAAAAGGTGGTGCTACGGTGAATTTCCCCGAGGAGCCAGAAACCGTGGCGGTAGATGTGAGAGAAGTAGGGCCAACGAAAGCATCAACAGTTCCAAGATTGCTGGAGAATGAGGTCTCTTTCGTGCAGGTAAAGATTGCCGATGCCAGCTTTTTGAAGAGATTCGTCTATCAGCTATTTGTGCCTGTTGGCTACAAGATAGCTCAACTGAAACGCAATAATCAGAAGGTGAATTTGTTTTGGCGGGCGGTCTATGCCCTCGGTTATCTTCTAATATTCAGGCCAATCAAGGACTGGCTGGCCTATTCAGGGAATAGGGTTATGCTTATTGGTGGTGCTTCCATGGCTTCTGAAGTTTTCGATTTCTTTGTTGCTCTGGGGATTGATGCCCGAATGATGTATGGAATGATTGAGTGCACACCGACAGCTATGCATATGAAAGGTGATATCGATTCTGAAACCTCTGGGGTGGCTACGCCTTATACCGAGCTGAGGATATCCGGAGATGGCGAAATTCTCGAGAGAGGCCCGCAGAAGATGCTTGGCTACTATAACAATCCTGAGGCTACGGCAAAACTTATTGATGAGCAGGGTTGGGTACATACCAGTGATGCTGGCTTTATTACGGAACGGGGTCATCTAGTGTGTATTGACAGGCTGGCTGACCTCGGAACTCTAAGTGATGGGACTGGTTTCTCGCCTTCATATATCGAGAATAAGCTTAAATTCTCGCCTTATATCAGGGATGCTGTTATCACTGGTGATGATGAGGAGTTTGTCGGTGCTCTCATCAGTATTGATTTTCCCAACCTGGGGAAATGGGCTGAGGTGCACCGTATCCCCTATACCACATTTGTTGACCTGTCCCAGAAACCGGAAGTCTATGACCTTATCAGAAAAGATGTGGTGGGTATAAATAGGCGTTTACCTGAGAAGCAGAGAATAAGGAGGTTTGCTTTACTGCACAAGGAGCTGGATGCCGATGACGCTGAGTTAACCAGGACAAGGAAGTTGAGGCGAAAGGAAGTTAGCCAGCGTTACCTGGACATGATAGAAGCCCTGTACGGAGACAAAATGGAATATACTGCTGAAGCTAAGGTTACCTACCGGGATGGCAGAACGGCTACAATAACAACCGCGGTTCAAATTGCATCAGTGGAGGACGAAGACAGATGAGTGTTATATTAGAGCATCTGGTTATTGGAATAGCGGTTGGCGCTGTGTACAGCATAGTTGCTCTCGGCTTTGTCCTCATATACAAGGCCACGGGCGTTTTCAATCTAGCTCAGGGAAGTTTGCTGTGTATTGGTGCCTATATTTGTTATTTTTTAAGCATCACGGTTGGATTGCCATTTTATGTGGCAATTATTTTAACGCTGGTAATTGCCTTTCTGATAGGGCTGCTAATTGAGTTTGTATTTCTGCGCCGTATGATTGGCCAGTCCCACCTGGCAATACTTATGATTACTATAGGTCTCTACCTCATGCTCCGAGGGGTGGTGTTGATTACCTGGGGTGTCTATAGCAAATCGCTTCCGTCCTATCTCTCTGCGGAACCAATCAATATATTGGGGGCAAATGTGTTGCCAATTTTCGTTTTGTCTCTCGTAGCAGCGGCCATCCTGTTCGCTGTCTTCATTCTGTTTTTCAGGTATACCAGCATCGGCGTTGCCATGAGAGCCACCCAGGATAATCAACAGGTAGCCCAATCAGTGGGCATAAGCGTCAAGCGGGTATTTGGAATGTCGTGGGCTATTGCCAGTCTAACTGCTGCAGTCGGCGGCATAATAGTGGGCACCATATTATCGGTAGGCTATTCGCTTGATGACTTCGGATTCAAAGTCTTGCCGGCTGTTATCCTCGGCGGTTTGGAATCAGTGCCTGGGGCTCTCATCGGAGGCATTATTCTGGGTATAGCTGAGCACTTCGGCGCAGCTTATTTAGGTTCCTGGTTAATTGGTATTGAGGATGTAATCCCGTATGTTATTTTGTTGGTGCTACTGCTGATTGTGCCCCACGGAATCTTTGGACTAAAGAGAATAGAGAGGATATAAGAAGTGCATCTGCCTTGCCGAACCTTCAACGAGACCTACGAGCAGGATATGGCCATTGTTAGGACCCGGCTGCAATGGATATTGCTAGCTGCAGCCATCGTTTTCGGTCTTTGCATTCCCCTGTTTACTGGTACCTATATGCTTACCGTAATTATCACGACTATGAGCATTATCATTGCCGCACTGGGAATACAAATCCTGACGGGATACTGCGGACAGCTCTCTGTAGGCCATTCCGCATTTGTAGCGGTTGGTGCTTATAGCTCAGCTCTCCTGGTTTCACAATCGGGGCTGTCCTTCTGGGTTGCTGTGCCTGTTGCCGGTATCGCTGCTGGACTGGTTGGATTGCTAGTAGGACTTACTTCCATCAGGCTTAAGGGGTTTTATCTCATCATATCTACACTGGCGGCGCAGTTTATCATTATGTACGTTATAATACACTGGACGAGTGTTACCGGCGGCTCTTTTGGCATGTCAGCGCCGGCTCCGAAGCTGGGGGGGATTGAGTTTGCTACCACACAGAGCTACTTCTACATTGTCTTCATAGCTTTGCTTATAGCTACCTACGTGGCTAAGAATATAGTCAGGACCAATGTGGGGCGGGCCTTTATTGCTATACGTGACAATGACTTAGCTGCTGAAGTGATGGGTATTCATTTGACGGCCTATAAGCTGCTGGCCTTCTTTATAGGCTGTGCTTTTGCTGGTATCGGAGGAGCGCTGGCGGCTCATGCCCGCGGGGTAATTACACCGGACAGCTACACGCTGGTTCAATCCTTCTGGTATCTGGGATACATTATCATAGGAGGTCTGGGCACTATAACTGGGGTTTTCTTTGGGGTGATACTCGTTTCAGCTTTGAACAATGGCCTTGCTGCTGCTCTCGGTTCTCTGTCTACTATTTTCCCTGGTGCTGGCAGCCTGC
>DAOVDO010000061.1 GCA_030669525.1 Dehalococcoidia bacterium
CTCAGCAATTATATTGAGTAAAGTGGCTGAAGTTCCCCGAGGCTGATACATACCCGTTTCCCATTCGCTGATTGTTTGCTGCCGCGTGCCTAACTCACCAGCCATCTCTGCTTGAGTTAACCCTAGATGGCGCCTCAGCGCCAGAATGCGCTCTCTATCCCATTGCTTTCCTTTTCTGTGCTTCATTATATTAAATTATACACGGTGCAGTGTAAAATTTAAAGATATGTTTTCTAAATTTGTGGTCGAGGATTGTTGCATATTAAATCTGTTGTGCTATAATTATTAGCAGTCTCAATGCCAGAGTGCTAAAATACATTTATGAAAGGAGGTAATATGGCATACAAAATTAAACCTTTGGGAGAGAGAGTCGTAATCAAGCCTCTCCCCAAAGAAGAAGTAAGCAAGGGAGGGATTGTTTTACCCGATACAGCAAAGGAGAAGCCTCAGGAAGGCGAAGTTATTGCTGTTGGCCCTGGTAAGCTGTCCGAAGAAGGCAAACGAGTAGCTATGGAGGTCAAGGTGGGTGACAAGGTGATCTATTCCAAATACGCTGGTACTGAGTTCAAGCTGGATGACGAAGAAGTGGTTATTCTACGCGAGAGCGACATCCTGGGTAAAAAAATTCTTAAATAAGGAGGAAAACGAATGGCAAAACAGATTCTCTTCAGTGAAGAAGCAAGAAAATCATTAAAAGCAGGCATAGACACTTTAGCAGACGCAATTAGAGTAACGCTGGGACCTCGTGGACGCCCGGTAGCGCTGGATAAGAAATGGGGGGCTCCCTCAGTCATAAATGACGGCGTCTCCATAGCCAAAGAGATCGAACTGCCCAACCCCTTTGAAAACATGGGGGTACAACTGGTAAAAGAGGCAGCAACTAAAACCAACGACCAATGTGGTGATGGCACAAGTACATCCGTTATATTGGCCCAGGGTATCGTCAGCGAAGGTTTCAAAAACATCGCTGCAGGTGCTGACTCTATGGCATTAAAGCGCGGCGTCGAGAAAGGAGTGGATGCCGTAGTTGAGGAACTCAAGAAAATGGCCATTCCAGTGAAAGGCAAGGAACAGGTAGCTCAGGTAGCAGCCTTGTCAGCAGTCGACCAGGAGATTGGCGATTTAATTGCTGATGTTATGGAAAAGGTAGGCAAGGATGGCGTTATCACAGTAGAAGAAGGCAAGGGACTGCAATTTGAAACTGAGTTCGTTGAAGGCATGAAGTTCGACCGGGGTTATATCAGCCCCTACTTCATCACCAATGCCGAGCAGATGAAGGCAGAACTGGATGACCCTTACATACTCATTACAGATAAGAAAATCTCCGCACTGAATGACATCCTTCCCACCCTGGAAAAAATCGTTCAAACTTCCAAGAACATTGTCCTTATAGCCGAAGATATAGAAGGTGAACCACTGGCTACACTGGTGGTTAACAAACTGAGAGGCACACTAAGCCCTCTGGCGGTTAAAGCACCCGGCTTTGGTGATAGACGTAAGGCAATGCTCCAGGACATAGCTGTCCTCACCGGAGGCACAGTCATATCCGAGGAGATTGGTAGAAAGCTGGATTCGGTAACTGTAGAGGACTTGGGACGAGCTCGAAGGGTAGAATCCGACAAAGATAATACCACTATCGTCGAGGGAAAAGGCTCAAAGGACGCCATCGAGGCTCGAATCAAGCAAATCAGGTCCCAGATTGATAGTACCACATCTGACTACGATAAGGAGAAACTGCAGGAGAGGTTGGCTAAACTGGCTGGCGGAGTGGCAGTAGTCAAAGTGGGCGCAGGCACTGAGGTTGAGCTCAAGGAGAAAAAGCACCGCGTGGAAGATGCTCTATCAGCTACCAGAGCTGCCGTAGAGGAAGGTATACTGCCCGGCGGCGGCGTTGCGCTGCTCAGTTCAATAGCGGTTTTAGACAAGCTTGAAGTCACGGGTGATGAAGCTACCGGCGTGGCCATACTGAAGCGAGCCATGGAAGAGCCTATCCGTTGCATCGCTGGCAACAGCGGCAGAGAGGGCTCGGTTGTGGTGAATAAGATAAAGGAAAGCCCTGCTGGCATAGGCTACGATGCAGCCAAAGATGAGATGGGAGTTAACATGGTGGAAAAGGGCATCGTTGACCCTCTCAAGGTCACCAGAGCCGCATTGCAAAATGGCGCCAGCATTGCCAATATGGTCCTGACCACCGAAGCCCTGGTAACTGACATACCCGAAAAGGAAAAAACACCACCAATGCCAGGTGGAGGATATCCCGAGTACTAGAATAGATTACAGCCATAACGAGGGGAGAGCTGCCATAAGGCAGCTCTCCCTTTATATCCCTAGACCCTGAGTAATCTTACCGGAAGTTCATCTTTGACCGGACCTACTACAGCCAGGTTAAGCTTCTCGCTGGAAAGAAGTCCCTCTGCAATCTGCTCTAACTCATTGATGGTTATGGCGTCAATAATAGAAATAACCTCATCTATATCTCGGATTCTCTGCATCAATAATTCCTGGCTACCCAACCACAGAGCCATGTTCTGACTATCCTCAAGCCTCAACTGTAACCTTCCCTTCGATAATTCTTTAGCCCTGGTTAGCTCATCAGAGGTAATTCCATGCTTTAGCTTTGATAGCTCCTTGAGAATAGCTTCAACTGCTACCTCTACTTTTCCAGGATCAACGCCAGCATAGATAATAAATGAACCTGAGTTAAGAAAATGCTCCGCGTAGCTATGAATATCGTAGGCTAATCCCCTGTGTTCCCTGATCTCTGTAAACAGACGGCTGCTCATACCACCGCCAAGCACTGTATTAAGCAAGCCAAGTACAAAACGCTGCGGATGAAAGCGCGAGAACCCATGAACGGCAAGACAGAGGTGCGCCTGCTCAATATCCCGTGACTCAACACACATCCTGGGTTCTGTTTGCTTATCATTCGTCATATAGTTCCTTGACAACTCCCCCGCAGACCATTCACCAAGTAGTTGCTCGATTTGAGCCACTGCTGGCTCATGCTGCATATCACCAGCAATACTGACCACCATATTATTGGGCGTGTAACGCCGAGCGATATAGCTTAGCATATGCCTGCGATTTATTGAGGACACAGTTTCCTTGGTCCCTATAATTTCCCTCCCCAGCGGCTGTCCTGTCCATAGCAGTTCATCCATTATTACGTTCACCCTTTGCTGAGGCAGGTCCATGTTCATATTGATTTCCTCAATGATAACCTGGCGTTCCTTATTAATATCTACATCATCAAATCGAGAATTAAGCAGCAAATCAGACAGTACATCCAGGGCAATGGAAAAATGAGCACCGGCTACCTTGCACCAGTAGATAGTCGCTTCCTTATCCGTGCCGCCGTTGATTATGCCACCAACGCCTTCGATGTCCTGGCTTATTTCCTTGGCTGTTGGCCGCCGCTCTGTACCCTTGAAACACAAATGCTCGACAAAATGGGAAATGCCTGCTTCCTCCTGGTTTTCAAAGCAGGAGCCAGCTCCCACCAGGAAGGCGATACTTACCGAACGGCAGTGCGGCATAGTGCTGGTGATGACCCGTAAGCCATTATCAAGCACGGTTCTGTTATACATTTCCGCAAATTCTACTTGTATTGCTCCTTTCCGTCAATGAAACCTATACCACAACACCTTCATGATAGCCTAAAAAAGTAACAAGGGTCGGGTTTTGTACCCTACCTGAAGGCGAGCATGAATCCCGCCACTACGACTATACCAAAGTGCTACATAACGAATAACACGAATGCCTAGCTGTCAGCTTTGCGAGGAATGCCAGGCAGAGGTAGCCCTCAGTTTGTTTACCACGATACCAAGCAAATGCACTAGCCTTCCGACAGTCGAGCGTGTGGGAACAATAGCATTGAAACGACATACCTCGTGGCAACACATACATTGTATGCAGAGATCTGTATTTATCCTCGCTTTTTTGCCTGTTACTGCGATAGCACCTGTCGGGCAAATTTTCTGGCACTCACCGCATCCCGTACACTGACCTCTTATTACACGAGGTCTAATGGAAAGCTGATACGTTATTAACCTGGGCAAGAATCCAGGCACCCTCTGTATAACCAGGTTAGTGGCACTTGCTGGAGTCCTGAAATCAAGAGCTGCTACACTTTCCAGCTTCTCTCCAACCACCCCGATATTATCAAGTCTACCAACACCAACACCTCTCTCATCGCAGTATCTGGTTGTGTAAATATCCATGGGATTCAACCCGACCATTCCAGCCACCACCGCATCAAGAGCTACAGCATCTTGACTGGCCAGAACAACCCCGAGCCTCCTTAATCCCCCGGCTGCCGGCCCCTCCCCTTCCATGGCAACAATGCCATCCATTATCGTCAACTGTGGTTTTATGGCAGAGAAAATATCCGTTAAAACCTGTCCAAAATTCTCACACTTCACATATTCACCGTGAAATCTTGTGCGAATACCACTGGGAATCGTGCCATACATATTCTTCACACCGCCTGTGAGAACTGTGAGAGAATGTGTCTTCAACTTGGGAAGATTAACAATCACATCGGCATCCAGAGCAATTCTAGATAGATAAACCCTATCCAGGAAATGCCCGTTGCACTCTACTTCTACAAATCCACCTTCCAGAAGATTGACCAACCTTACTTCCATCCTGTCGCACATCTGCTGAAAACCCGATATGCGAAATCCGTCTGCCGCATGAGATGCAACATCATCCCCTACCGTGATATTGTTACTCAACGTCTTCAGCAATCTTAAAACAGCTTCTGTAAAAACCGGGTGCGTAACGATTCCCTTCTCCGGAGGAGATGGCGGAGAAAGGTGATTAATTTTGACAAAAATGTTACTCCCCGGCTCGATAATCCCCTCCAGTCCTCCTATCAGCTCAAGCCCCTTCTTCACCGCTTCATAAATCTGGTCGCAGTCATAAACGCCAACCTTCACAATGGATACCATTGCTTTACCCTGACTGGCATTTCCTGAAAATGTTGATGCCACTCTACTTCTATCTACAAGCTTGCCCATCGTTTCCTCTGACAAAATATATAGATTAAGTATAACCCATATTTCAAGCCTTTTCCTGCCCGTAAGGTCAGCTATGCAAACAGGTTATTCAAACAGCATTTTCGCAGTTTTAGTTTATAATTTATGACAATCTAGCTGTCATTAACAGGTGCCATGCTATAATTTAATCGAAGGCATAATCTATGGAGCAATGGACTGAGGCTTACCTGGATATAGAAACTACCGGCTTATCGCGCTATTATGACTATATAACCGTAATTGGCATTTACCTGTGCAACGTTAGAAACAGCAAGCTGATTCAACTGATAGGCGAGGAAGTAACCAGGGATAACCTTGCCAGAGCTCTAGAGGGGGTAAATACAATCTATACCTACAACGGCAGCAGATTCGACCTTCCTTTTATAGAGAATTCCCTGGAGATAGACCTTGAGACTGAGTTTGAACATCACGACCTGATGTACGACTGCTGGCAAAATAATCTGTATGGCGGCTTCAAGGCAGTTGAGCGGCAGCTAGGAATTTCCAGGCAACTGCAGGGCATTAGCGGGTTTGAGGCAGTGCTTCTGTGGTTCAGGTACCATGACAATGGTGACCGGAATGCCCTGGCCTTGCTATTGGAATACAACAGCGAGGATGTCATAAATCTGAAAGCCCTGAGGGAGATATTAGGCTAATGCTACTTCCAGTAATCACCGGTAATAAGCATAAAGCTAACAATCAAGATGAAATCATGAAAGCGAGGAGTTAATATGCCAATCTACTCTCATTCTCAACTGGGAACGTATCAACAATGCCCGCTGAAATACAAACTTCATTACCGGGACAGAATCAAGCGAGATACCGAAGGTATTGAGGGCTTCCTGGGAACGATGGTACATGAAACCCTGAAGAAGTGCTACGACGACATCAGGCTTACCAGGGTAAATACATTGAGCGATTTGCTAGCCCACTAT
>DAOVDO010000146.1 GCA_030669525.1 Dehalococcoidia bacterium
ATAGTGGCTGAGGTGGTCGCCGACATCCGCGGGGGGCTTCGACTATCTCAAGCCTTGGAGAAACATCCCAAAGCCTTCTCACCACTTTACTGCCGCACCATGGCGGTAAGCGAGGAAACCGGTAATCTGGAATCGGGCTTAAGGCAGATGGCTGATTATATTGAGAAGCAAGCTACATCAGCCAAAAAAATACGCAGCGCCCTGATTTATCCCATCATCGTCCTGGTTTTGGCCGTCGTTGTCATAGCTGTGTTAGTCACCTTCGTCATGCCCGCCTTTGTCGGCCTGTATAGCTCACTGGGTGCCGAGTTGCCTACTATAACCAAGGTTCTTCTAGCTATAGTCAATTTCCTTCTCCACTATGGGCTATATCTTTTAGCCGGCATAGGAGCCATCCTTGTGATCGGCTTCGCTTACACCAGAACGCCGGTAGGCAGGTATCAGTGGGATAAGCTCAAGCTTAGCTTTCCCCAGATTGGGCGTATCACTATCCTTAGTGAGCTGAGCCGCTGCTGCCGCGTTATGTCGCTGCTGTTTCACGCTGGTGTCCCCTTGCCTGAGATAATGACCCTGGCTATCAGCGGCAGCAACAACAAAGTGGTTTCCCGAGCCCTTACTGAAGTTCGTGAGGAGATGCTTAAAGGGCAGGGTTTATCCCGACCAATGTCCCGAAATCCTGTTTTCCTTCCCTTAATGGTCCAGATGGCAGGAGTAGGCGAGGGCACTGGTAACCTGGATAACACCTTGGATACTGTAGCTCTGAGCTATGAAATGGAAGCTGATGACCGCACCAATACCCTTATCTCTATGATAACGCCAGCCATGACGATATTCATGGGGGGCTTGGTAGGCTTCATTGCTTTGGCCCTCGTCACCACCATGTACTCCATTTTGGGCACAGCAAATATTTAATGAGCGAATGTAGTGCAATTCTGTAGCTCTGGGGCTAAAGCCCCAGAGTGCCAGGCTAAAGCCTGGCACCTATGAGAAATGTGCTAGTTCAGATAGATGGGTGACATTTTGAAAATGGAACTTAAATCAGCGGAAGCTCGAAGGGGCTTTGCCCCTTCGAAAATTCTTCTTTCCCCCTCTCCTTTGAAGGAGAGGGGGCAGGCCAAAGGGGAATGCCCACCTCACACCTCCCCTTATCTGGCGAGGGACGTGAGGTTGACAAAGAATCAAAAAGGCCAGACCTTAATCGAGGTACTCATCGCCCTGGCTAGTCTGGGGATAGTAGCCGTGGCTTTTCTCACTGCTCTGACAACTGCCTCCAGAGCCATAATTGTGGCTGATGAGCACACCACTGCCGAGAGTTTGGCCCGAACTGAGCTGGAGTATGTTAAGAGCCAGTCATTTTATGAAAACTCCTGGGATTACACCGTTACTACTTCTGGCTCCACTTGGTCCAACCCACCAAGTTGGCTCAGCTCGAGCCACGCTCTTCCCAATGATTATGCTGGCTATTCTACCGAGGTAACTGCCGAAGGTTATGACGCCAATGGTGATAGCACTCCTGATAACGGTATTTGGAAGATAACGGCCAGGGTCTATCACAATGAGTCCCCTGCTCCTGATGATTTAGTGCTTACCACAAGCACTTATAAGGTGGAGCGATGAGGATTAGGAATAGAAACCAGAGAGGCTTCACTCTCATAGAGATGGTGATAGGTGTAGCTGTTACTGGCTTAGTTGTAGCTGCTGCTAGTGGTGCTGTCATTCAGGTAATTCAGAGCACCCATACCAGTGCTCACATGGTTGCCCTCCGCCAGGTGCAGACCGCTGGCTACTGGGTGAGCAAGGATAGTCTTCAGGCTCAAACTGTCACCACGGGAGCAGATGCAGGTTTCCCGCTTACTTTAGCTTGGATTGATTGGGAAGGTAACAGCCACAGTATAACTTACACTTTGGAGCCCATGGATGATCTCTACAAGCTCCAGCGTAGCGAGGGTGCAACAAATACAATAGTGGGGCAATACCTGACGGACAATACTATCTGTGAGCCGGTCGACCATGTGCTTGCTCCTGATGAGGTGCTTACCTTTAAGGTAACGGCCAGTGTAACGGGAGCGCGCGGGCTACAGACGGAGACAAGAACTTATGAAATTAAGCCTAGACCTGACCCCATTCCCTAGTAATGAGTGCATAATATAATTAGAGGCAGTGGTATGAAAAAGATGCTTGGCAGCTTGATAAGAAACCAATCGGGGCAGGGTGCTCTGGTTATAGTTTTAATCCTGCTGGTGCTGGGCGCCCTCATGCTCACCCCGCTTCTTGCCTTTATGGGCACCGGGCTCAAAGCAGGTCAGATGCATGAAGAGAAAGCACTGGGATATTACGCCGCCGATTCTGGCATAGAGGATGCTCTATGGAAACTGGTATACACAAGGGATGAACTCCCTGATGAATATTCGCTTGGTGAAGCTGTAAACGAAATGGACGTGACAGTAAAAAAACTGGATGCTGAGATTGTAGCTGAAGATAGCGTACGATACACCATCAACTCTACCGCCACGCGAGATGGGGAACCCAAAGGTGAAATAATAGCCCAGATAATAGTCCAGTACCCTGAAGGTGTGGTAGAAGGCGCAACAGGTGGAGAATTCGATCATCCCGAAAATTATCTAGTTGCTTTGAGTGCTATTAGCGAGCATACGGTAATCTTTACTACTCACTCTGGCGTCCAGGTCTTCACAGGGTGGAATCCAGAGGACGAACCCGTGACACTCAAGACCAATGACCTTTTTTCGCTGAATTTGGCTTTGGGATTGTCTGCAACATGGCTTGATGGTACTGAATATGGTCTTGGTGAGAATATTGAGTTTGGCGGCGCACATTATTATGAGGATGCGACCAACTGTTACCTTTTGATGTCAGTAATAAGCCCAAGTAATCCCAGCGTCGGCATAAATGGCCTTTCTTGTGACAACGATGACATAGTCAGACTCAACATAAGCGATGTTCCAGGAGAGCGCACCGCTGCGATTGAGTACAACGCCATGAGTGACTATTTTACCAA
>DAOVDO010000117.1 GCA_030669525.1 Dehalococcoidia bacterium
GGATCCGGTATTCTGTGTTGCCTTAGGCGTGTTTCTTCGCTGCATTGTTTATCACTTTTCTATAATCACAGGGATTACGAGAGGACGGCGATGAGTTTGCTCATATAGAAACCGGGCTAAAGCATCTCTTGCACTGGCTTCAAGATTACTTAGCTCCGATGGCAACGATATTTTTCGCCCCGGCAAGCGCTTTATGTCACGATTCAGGGCAGCTATTACCAAATCCTTGCTCTTTTCCATCAATTGCTGATTCTCTGAAGTATCGATGAAACCTCGCGTTATGATGCGAGGCTCCTCTATAATTTCATGCTTATTGGTATCAATGACAATGGTTACCACCACAATCCCATCTCGTGAAAGCAACTTGCGGTCACGAAGCACAACGCTATCCAGTTCACCTGTTACCAGACCATTTACATAGACTTCTCCTATGGGGAGCTTACCAGCGATTTTCCCGGAGTCACGTCCCAATTCAAGTATATCCCCATCCTCGAGAACAAAGGTATTCTCCTTTGGCATTCCCAGCTTTTGGGCCAGCCTGGCATGCAGGCTCAAGTGACGATATTCACCGTGAACAGGTACAAAGAACCTGGGCTTAACCAGGTTAAGCATGAGCTTCAACTCCTCCTGGCTACCGTGCCCGTGGACGTGAACCTGGGTCAATTTGTTATAAATAACGTTAGCGCCTTCCCGGAAAAGGTTATCTATAGTCTTGTTGACCAGCGCCTCATTTCCAGGAATTAGCGTTGCTGATATAACCACTGTATCGCCAGGGACGATCTGTATCTGCCTGTGGTTGCGGCTGGCTATACGCACCAGTGCTGATGTAGGCTCGCCCTGGGTTCCAGTGGCAAGCACGACTACCTGGTTATAAGGCAAATCTTTCAATTCATCAAAATGGCACAGGATGTCGGGAGGGATGGTGATATAGTCTGTTTTCTGTGCTATTTTTACTATCTCCTCCATGCTGCGACCGGTGATAAACACGCGGCGGTTATGCTTGGCGGCAATGTCAATTACCTGCTGGATACGTGATACAAGAGAAGAGAAGGTAGCTATAATAACCCTGCCTTTCGCGCCCATCATGATATTCTCCAGAGCATCACTCACCACATATTCGGAGGGCGTATATCCCGGGAGTTCAATATAGGTGGAATCAGAGAAGAGAAGTAGAACTCCCTTTGTTCCCAGGTGTGCCAGATAGTTGAGGTCGGTCGGCTCACCAATTATCGGGGTATAGTCAAGTTTAAAATCACCACTGTGAACTATGACACCCAGCGGAGTATGAATGATTAACCCCATAGCCCCGGGGATGCTATGGCAGACAGGGAAGAACTCTACGGTGAAATTGCCCAGTTCAATCCTGCTGCCGGCGTGAACTACATTCAGTCGTGCCCTGCTTTTCGCTCCGTGCTGCCTGAGATCATCCATAATCAACTCTCGGGTGAACTTTGTGGCGTAAATGGGAATATCGAATTGGGATAGCAGGTGAGATAGGGCACCGATATGGTCCAGATGTCCGTGAGTGATGACGATGCCTTTTAGTTTCTGTTGTCTTTCACGGAGATAGCTTATGTCCGGAATAACAGAGTCAACTCCCAGCATTTCTTCGCGGGGGAACATGAGCCCGGCATCGATAATCACGATGTCATCGCCATATTCCAGGACCATCATGTTCTTACCAACCTCGCCCAGCCCACCAAGAGGAATTATCCTCAAATTTTTGTTCTTATTTCTGTCGCTCTGGGAAGCCCTGAATGCAGTGAAGGGTCTGGATTTTTTGTGTAGTTCATCCTGAGAGGTGTGAGATTCTTTGCTCTGCTCAGAATGAGAGGGAGCAAGGGGGTCAGAATAATAGGGAGAGTTGATAAATGATTTTTTCGGTTTTTTTATTAACATAGCTCATTTAAAACAGGCTTAGCTGTTGGGATTCAGCTTCAGCTTCAGGTATTTGTTCACTCTGGGCTAACACTCGTGGGATCTGAAGCATATCGGCTTCGATAATCTGGCGGAGCGTTCCCTGGTGAAGAGCAGCGGCGGGATGATACATGGGATAGCAAATAATATCACCCACCTTTCGTGCCTTTCCGTGGACCTTGCTAATGCTCTCATTAGGGAAATACCTTGCCAGGGAATAGCGCCCCAGTGTGATAATCATTCTGGGTTGGATTATCTCTATTTGCCGGTCGAGCCATTTGCGGCAAGCCTGTATTTCCGACGGTAGGGGGTCACGATTGCTGGGTGGACGGCACTTAATTACATTGGCGATGTAAACCTGCTCCCGTGTTAACTTGATTGAAGCCAGTAGCTGTTCCAGGAATCCCCCCGCAGGTCCCACGAAAGGACGTCCTTGCTGGTCTTCATGCCATCCCGGCGCCTCGCCAATAAAAAGCAGTTCAGCATCCTCATCCCCCTCACCGGGCACCACTTTAATGCGATACCTGGCTAGCTCACAGTCCTGGCAATTCTCAATCTCTTGATAGAGCTCGGTTAAAGCTGACATCTAAACTGATAATAGCACGCCCAGCTTTGGTGGTCAATTTAGCCTGCACTAATCCTCATATTCATCTTCGTCCTGTTCCCAGATGGGCTCGGTGAAGCGGTCTATATACTCTGCTGTAGCACGCTTGGCTATCATTTCTATCTCTTCAGTCACTTCGTCAGCAAGGTTGCTGAGTTCGGTCAGGTCGATATCGATTTCCAGCATGCTGATTAGTACCTTGAGTACAGCCAGCGAAGCCTGAGGGTTTGCTATTTGGGTAGCGTATGATGGCACCTCACCCAGCAAACAAACACCTTCAAAATCTCGCTCCTTGGCTCTACCTAGAATCAGACCATTCAGCCCGGCAATGCTAAGGTTACCTCTCAGGGAGATATTGAATCTGCCCAACTCACTAATCAATTCTGGCTTTGTAGCTGACCCCCATACTCTCGATTCCTCGCTATGGTGTATCTTGGTTATAGTGGCAGCACAGCTGTATATTCTTCCTATTTTCAGCTCCTGTGCTACGTCCAGGACGCAGTTGACCAGGTCATACCCTTTGGATGCCGGCTGCTCCTCGCCGATAAATATCACCAGGCCTCTGCCGGTCTGCTTATTCTGCCAGCAGTAAAATTTATTGTCAGGGAAGCGGGGGCTTTCAACCACGTTATCTCTTACTATTACGCCTATCGGTTCAAAAAAATTGGCAGACTTGATTTCCCCTATTTCCACCGCATTTAGCTTGTCTATCAGATATTTTGCCGCTATCAGGGAAACATCGCCAATGCCTGGCCAGGAGGCAAGCATGGGACACCCTTCGGGGCATGACCGCTTATATAGCCTGTAGTATTTGGTACTCTTTGCTCGCATTGATATTCCTTCGCCTCTCTTTTATTTTGCTGAAACGGATAGGCGGGAGCAATACAGGTGAGGAGTTCTTAGAACCCCGTTAACCCATCTTGCCTCGCTCCCTATGCCAGGAAGCTCCTTTAAAACCTGGTATATGTTCCCGGAAATCATAGTATCCTTCACACGTCCTATTATATTCCCTTTTTCCACCTTATATCCTAGCAGAACATTGCCACCAAAATCACCGCCCAGCAGGTTACCCTGGTCGGCACCTATGAGGAATTCCACAATAAGCCCCTCTTTCATGTCCTGCACCATGCTTTCAAAGGAGACATCTCCTTCGGTTATGATAAGGGAGCTTGTGGCTGGCTTTACCTGTAAACTGCCACCAGCTCTCCTGCCACTGCCGGTACTGTGAGTGCTGGCTGAGGCTGCTGTCTGTAAGTCATACAGGAAATTAGAAACTGTGCCGCTTTCGATAAGTGGCAGGCGTTGAGTGGGCACCCCTTCGTCATCGCAGGGGGAACTTTCCAGGCAATAGGCCAGTGTAGCGTCATCACTCAGGTTAAGCTTACTGTCAAAGACCTGCTCGCCCAGCCTGTTTTTCAATGGCGAGGTTCCCTCCAGGACAGTTTTACCGTTGAAAGCCAGCGCAAGCGGTGTTAGAAAAGCACTGGCTACGCCCTGCGGTGAGAACATCCCCGGAAGCTGTTTAGTGGACACGGTGGCTTTTTCCCTGGCCAGCTCCACTTGCTTGATAACTCTATCAGCCACAATGTCAAGCTTATCAGGCAGGCGGCAGGAGCCTTCACTGTCACTGACAAAGAGCATGTCGGTATCCTGTAT